>JASJHC010000234.1:0-7011 GCA_033791245.1 Acidimicrobiia bacterium
CGGAGAGCGAAAGAAGGCAAGGACGGGGAACGTTGTGTGCGACTCCTCGATCTCGGCGAACCAGCGCTCCCAATCCAGCCAAGTATTAGTGAGACTGTCGAGCCATCCGATTCGGTGGTGACGGGTCAACATCTGCACGGCTGACGGCGGATCACCGGCGCGCACCTCCAGCAGCGCCACCTGAGTCTCTCTCTTGGCGAACGTCGCATAAATCGAGGGCAGATAGGTGATCATCAACGTCACCAGGATCAGTCCCCACCCGGCCTCGGTGAACGCGAGCAGTTGCATGGTCGTGGTCTCGGCCGGAATGAAGCCCAATGTCGTCAGCGAGGAACCGCTCAACCCAATGGCGTCAACAACTGCCGAGGTGTCGAGAGCCCAGAACATCGCGGCATAGGCGATCCAGATAAACGTAAGCCACACAATCGGCAACGCCAACAAGGCGGATGGCCCGAACAAGGCGAGCACCTGGTCACGACGGGCAAAGTCCTTTGCGCGACCCGCAACAAGCTGAAACACCGTCCGCATGCTGCGATAGACCCAACGACTGATCATGACTTGGGCGCTGCGGGGCAGCACCGTCGTGCGGAGGGCGGACACGACGGTCCACATGGCAACCCCAAGGCCGAAGAGAAATACAAAAGTACGGATTGTCACCACTATCTGGGCTCCACCTTGTTCGACCGTTGGGTTGCGACAACCTCATCAAGCCATGCGCCGAAGAGCCGACCGGCACGCTCCTTGTTGGCGCCGTCACCGTCTGTGATCTGACCGAGGAATTCATCAGGGTTGACGCCGGCTGCGATAAACCGATCTCTACCAAACCCGTCAATCCATTCAGCAACGATTGCAGCCGACACCTCGGGGTGGCTCTGAATGGCAACGGCCGAACCGTACCGGAATGCATGAGGAAAACGACCACTCCGCACCGGGACCGCGGCGCCAGGCGGCGGGTCCCAAGTGTCGCCGTGTAGCGAGACGACAGGCTCGGCAAGGGTTCGCAGGATTGGATCGGCCTCAGCCTCAGGGGTCAGCTGCAGGCCAACGAACTCGGCTTCGATTCCGTCCGCCGGGTAGGCCCGCCCGCCGAGCGCATCGGCAAGCATATGGCAACCGAGGCAAATGCCCAGTACGGGCAACCCCATAGCAACCGCCTGACGCAACAGTTCCTTTTCTGCAGCGAGGAATGGATACCGATCCTCCTCGTAGGCCCCCATGCTCCCTCCGAGCGACACGACGGCGCTGATCTCAGCGAGGTCGGGTAGAGCCTCTCCTGCGTGGAGTCGAGCAACGAAGCTGGCTAGGCCGGTACGACGTATGGCGTCACCGAGATAACCAGCCGGTGCCTCTGGACTGTGCTCGAGGATGGCGATCGGTTTCATGCGCCCAACATACAGTTGTAAATCAGCGAACCGTACCGACAGGCGAAGTCGGCGATCAGGAAGCTGCCACAACGATCGGTAGGGCCTCGATCCGATTCGGATCCACAACCGACAACGTCAAGCGGAACTCAGTAGGCCCATCTGCAGAGACACATTCGAGCTCACCATTCATGAGTTGCGCCAGCAACCGACTCACGTACAGGCCGATGCCGACACCGCTAGGTGCCTGGGAACCTTCGTCGCTTGACTGCTCATATGGCTCAAATATCCGCAATCGGTCGGCCGCAGCGAGACTGGTGCCGTTGTCGCCAACTGTAACGACGACCTGACCAGCCACGACATCACTGTGGACAGTGATTTCGGGTCCGCCATACTTGACAGCGTTCTCAAGCAGGTTGCGCAAGATCTGACGAAGCCGGGTCGAGTCGGCGTAGACCTCACGATCGAGGTTGCGGCATGCCACCCGAGATCGCGAGTCGTCCGGTAGCGATGCCAACGCATACTCAACATGAGACAAAAGACCGGTCTGTTCCATGGCAAGACGTAGCTGGGAAGGATCGGAACGTGCCGCTACCAACAAGTCTTCGACGATGTTGGCGGCTTCCGAAGCCTGCTCAATCATCATCTGCATCAGATCATGACGGTCGGTGTCATCGAAACTCTCCCAGTTGGGCCCGACTTCGGAGGCGACGCCGAGTACGACGGTCAGCGGAGTCCGTAGTTCGTGGCTAACCGTGGCCAGGAAGCGGTCTTTGCTTTCGTTGAGTTGCTGGGCAAGACGGAGGCGTTCGGCAAGCTCTCCGGCACGAGCCTTGACCATCCGCCCCATCCACACCAACAACAGAGCAATCAGGACTCCGGTGCCGACTACCAGACGTGAGATCCACGGAGAACGGACGGAGGGAAACCCGGCTGCGGGCCGAACGATTACTTCGAGCGCAGCCAGTATGTCTTTGGGGATACGGCTTGTTTCCATGGCTGCGGCGGGCTCACCGGCTGCCACCACCACCTGATTCCCATATCGAGTGTCTACGACCTCGACGGCGTACTGGCCCTCTCCAGCTGCCTCGACGGCCGAGTCCAGCATTCGATCCGGTCGAAAGACCACCCCGACTAGCTCCACGCCGTCGGCGAGCGTGACCGGGATCGCCACAACGTAGTCGAGTCGGTCGGGGTCGTCAGTGTGAAACGGTTGGCTAAGGAACGCCTGGCCGGAGGTTATGAGATCTTCGAATTCAGCCAACGACACGTCAATCGATGGCACCTCAAAGTTGACTATCTGGAGGTCCTGAAAATCGTTGAGCAAGAACTCCCCCTGCCCGGCACCATCTTGATCGAATGGATAGCTGACGATTGCTAGCAAGGACCGCAACACAGTGATATCGACCTGGGACAACATCGAGATGACGTCGATATCGGCTAGTGGTTGGCCGGCAAGGCTCCCCGCCCCGGTTCCGGCGAGCTCGAGGATACGAATTTGCTCCTCGATGTTCGAGGCGACGGCATCGGCACCGCGCTCCAGCGTGTCCTGGTCGGCGGTTGCCGCAGTGTTGTTGAGCCATAGCGCGATCAGGCCACTGCCTACGACGACGAGGACAGCGGCAACAAACCACGGGAGGCTCTGGCCAACCCGGCTATCGGCGGCGCGTCTAGTTACCACCTAATACCTATCGGCATCTACCAGCCGATTTATAGAGGAATACTTCTCTTCTGACGCATCACGGTGGCGACCACAGCTGCAACAATGCCTGGCATGGAATTTGCGATACAGACGCTCGGCCGGTCCTACGCCGACTACCTTGCTGCCGCCCGCTGGGCCGAGAGCAAGGACCTTGCTGCCTTTGCGATCCCCGATCACTACCTATACGGCCCAGCAGACGCCAGCCCCGGTGTACCCGCTCACGATGCGTTCTCGATAATGGCCGGTCTTGCTCGGGAAACCGAGAAGATAGAGCTGGTGATGCTTGTATCTCCGATCACCTTCCGTCATCCGGCGGTGCTGGCCAAGAATGCGGCAACCATCCAGGATATGTCGGGGGGACGCTTCAAGCTTGGGGTTGGTACCGGATGGCAGGAACAAGAACACGACCGGTTCGGAATCGAGTTCCCTGACACAAAACAACGTTTTGCCATGTTGGAGGAGGCGCTCGCCTACTTGAGGGCAGCGTTCTCCAACCCGCCCGTTGACTACACCGGGAACTACTACACCCTCAAGGCATTCGACATCCAGCCACGCCCAGAACTCCGGCTATTGGTCGGTGGCACCGGCGCAGTCAAGACACCGCGACTCGCCGGAACGTATGCCGACGAGCTCAACGCCTATCCAGCACAACCCGATGAGTACCTGGCCAAGATCGAACTGGCCCGCCGTTGTGCGGCAGAGGCGGGCCGGGACCCTGCAGACCTACTCATCTCTAGCTCCGGCCAGATAACCGCAGCCGACAGCCAAGACGAGTACAAAGACATGCTGGTTGCCATCGCCGCCGAATATGACATGGCCCCAGAGAAGCTCGAGGAAGAAGCCGCCAAGAGAAACGCCCCCCGCGGAACTTGGCAACAGGTGCGCAACATCCTCGACGGGATGAGGGATGCAGGCCTAACCCGGTTCTACTTCCAAGGCAAGTTTGACCCAGACGATCTGGAACTGAAGCTGAGTAAGTTGTCGGCCCAATAGCGAAGGTTGAGAAATGGACAACCCAACTGACTTGGCCGATCCGATCGGCCCCGGCTGGTATCGACGGTGGCTGCCCCGTGCTGCCATGACAACACTGATCGTCCTCATTGTCGGCTACGGCGGCACCTGGATATTCCGCAATACGTCGAGCTTCATTGTCACGGTGGTCATCTCGCTCTTTGCCGCATTCGCGATGCTCCCTGCCGTCGAAGCGTTGGCCAAGCGGGGATGGCGCCGCGGCCTCGCCACCGGAGTCGTGATGTTTGCAGCCACGGCCTTCGCCATCGTGTTCGCGTACACGCTCATCAACGTGGCGGTCGGCGAGATGATCAAGCTGGCCGACCGAGTTCCCGACTATGTTGAATCCACCGTCGCATGGGCCAACGACACGTTTGGGCTTGAGTTCTCCAGCGACAGCATCATCTCTGACCTCACCGCGGACCAGCAGCGCCTTGAGAATCTGTCAACCAACGCTGCAAGCGGTGTCCTCGGTCTGGCCTCCACAGCAGTGGGCCTGGTCTTTCAGCTGCTGACGATCGGTTTGTTTGTCTTCTACATCCTTGCCGACCTGCCCCGACTTCGGTCCGCCGTCCTGCGTCGTATGCCGCCAGCCCAACAACTTCACGCCGATACGGTCATTGGAATCACCATCGACAAAGTAGGCGGCTATGTCTACTCACGCAGCCTGCTTGCGGTGTTTTCGGCAGTGTTTCACTTCATTGCGTTTTCGATAATCGGCGTTCCCTATGCCGTTGCTCTGGCAATGTGGGTTGGGATCGTCTCGCAGTTCGTGCCAACGGTCGGTACCTACATCGCCGGTGCGTTCCCGCTGCTGATCGCATTTGCCGAAGACCCGATCGATGCGGTGTGGGTACTGGCTGCGATCCTGGTCTACCAACAGATCGAGAACTACGCCCTGTCACCGCGCGTGACGGCCAACACCATGAACCTTCACCCTGCGGTCGCTTTTGGTTCGGCCATTGTTGGCGCCTCACTTCTCGGCGGCGTGGGGGCCCTCTTGGCCTTACCCGTCGCCGCGACGGTCGTTGCGCTCGTCCAAACCTACGGCGATCACTACGAGCTGATCTCATCCGGTGATATTGAGAGCCCGGCCGAGTACGAGGCCCGCATGCATGAGAACGCACAGCAGAAGACTGCCAGACGCAGGGATCGTGCGGAACGTCTCAAAGAAATCACCGGCCTCGACGAATAGGCAGAGCGAGGGATCCGCTAACCCACCACCCCTCTAACCTGCCGACGGTGAAATCTGCTGAGCCAACCACCGGGCCGCTGCGCGCCGGGATCATCGTGATCGGTGTCCTCACCGCAGCGTCAGCGGGCGGCCTGGCCCTGTTCACCATCGGCGAGACCTACGCGGTCGTCACCGCGGCGATCATCCTCGTCACATCGCTGGTGATCGCATTCACCGCATCGGCAATCCTGGGCAGGATCGTTGTCGTCCTACTCGTCCTTACCCTCGCGGGCACTCTCCTCACCGGTGCCTTTGGCGCTATTCAGATCTTGGCCGCGCTCGCCGGTGATCAATCCGGGCCAGCCGACCCAGCCAACCCTGATGTTCTGGAAGCTGCGGAACGCAAGATCGACCAATCGGTCGAAGACTCCAGCTTCCGCGTGGCGCTGTCCGAGTCTGAGCTCAATGCCGTCCTCCAAGACTCCCTCTCCGAAACGGATACACCATTTCAACGAATCACGATCGACATCACCAACACCGTTGGCGATCCCGCACTGATCGACTTTGTAGGAGACTTCAAGAACGGCCGCTTGTCAGTAACCGGCGAACTCACTGCTGAGACAACCGGTGGCCAACTCCAACTTGAGCTACTCAACGCTGATGTCGGGATGTTCACGATGCCCGGTGTCGCTCGCGATGCAGTGGAAGATATGATCGGGCGGGTTGCCGACTTGGAACGTGCTTTGGCCGAGGAGGGCGCCGACATCCAAAGCGTGGTCATTGGCGATGACACCATCATTGTCACCGGAATTGCCAGCAGCGACACCCCCATCGATGCTGGGATTGTGCTCGCTTCCTTTGGGAATCTGCAAGGCTTTGGCATCGCCGATGTCAATGTGCGGCCGTACGACGCCGGCGTTGACAGCACCAGCGCTGATGGCGACGTGTACTACCTGGCACTCGGCGACTCTCTGGCAGCCGCTACCGGTGTCGATGGATACGGAGACGGCTACGTGTCCCAGGTGCACCGCGAAGCAAGCGTCCGCGACGGTGTGATCTATGGACTCCTCAACCTTGGCCGATCTGGTGAAACGTCGGGGACGATGCTCTCCGGCGGCCAGCTTGATGAGGCTGTCGCCTTCGGCCGTGACCACGACATCTCATACGTATCGATCGATATCGGCGCCAATGATCTACTCGGTCACCTCGGATCATCGGACTGTTCCGAAGACGTCGCAGCAGCCGTGTGCACGATCCGTATCGATGCTTCTCTTGCGGCCTATCGCCACAACATCAGGGTGATCTTGGAGACAGTTGACGATTCGTTTCCGCAGGCGACCGTTGTGTTCCTACTCGCCTACAACCCGTTCAGCCTCGGGTTCGACGACACAGTCGCATTCGAAGCGCAAAGCAACCAGGTACTGGCCGCCCTCAACGAGATTGCTCGGGAGGCGGCGGCCGAGTTCGAGGTCTTGGTAGCCGATGGATTCACCCCTATGCAGGGCACCACGACAGCAACGACCCACATGACCGACACTCCTCCCGACATCCACCCCAATGCCATCGGGTACGACCTCCTCACCGATGTGGTCGTTGCAGCACTCTTCAGCTAGTCCTAACCCCCTGAGCACCCCTGGTTTCCGAGAAACCGGGAACGCCTGCGGCGTTCCCGGCGAGTTGGGATAACCACCATTTTGGGTTACGCACTCGGGGGGGCGCGGCCAAAAAAAGAAAAAAAAGGGGAACAGAACCGGGTGTTGCGG
>JASJHC010000235.1:0-3043 GCA_033791245.1 Acidimicrobiia bacterium
CTAGCCACCGCAGCAACGTGCCCGCTGGGCACGCAGCGCCTACCACTCCCGCCAGACGCCGGTCGCGGTCATCACGACAACGCCGAGACCGACGACAATCTGTGTCCACCCAACCACCTGTGCTCTGACCGGTGGCCGCCGCAACGAGACATACGCAAGCATGGCGATACCCACGATGGCTACAACGGCAAGCCGTGGAGTCCAACCAGCAACGGCCCCCGCGAGTACAACGCCAACAGCAAGCGCCTGTGCCGCATAGATGCGACCCCGTAGCGTTGGCTTGCCGTGCACCCTGCGGATCTGTCCTCTAACCAGCGCGATGGTGCCGATGCCCCTAGCTATCAGGACCGCCCACAGCCCAAAAGCTGGCCACATATCCCAGCCGTCCGCAAGAGCGATGGCGGTCACAGTCGCCCCCATTGCCGCCGAGCCGGCGATTTCAGCTAGCAAGGTTCGGCTCCGACTATGCGCATCTCCGTATAGAGCGGCAGCTACCAACGGCACTGCAACCGCAAATGGCATCCAGAACGGGGCCTCTGCAGTAACCAAGGCACCGGCGATGCCGGCGATTGCCAACGTTCCATATAGAGCAGTGAACGCGGCGGCAATCGAGGTACGGGGCAGCCACCGCCGCCGCACCACGTCCGTAGAGACGAGTTTGAACGGTCGACGCGCCAGAAACACCGCAAGCGCCGCAACCGACAGTTCCCACGCCGCCGCGCTGGGAGCAACCAGTAGACCAAGCAATGCTGGTTCGAGCGTGAATCCCCATCCCCCGTGCTCGGTGGGTAGGGCGATGGATCTAATCCCAGGTTTCGGTCTTGCGGTTGGCTGGCTGGACATCGCAATATCGTATTGCCTCGTGGTGTCCGACACGCTGTCGGGAGAGGAAGACTTCGACTGCGCCGAACTCGGCGCTGCCATGAACTCCGCGGTGGAGAATCCGAAGGATTCTCCCAAGCAACCGAGCTCGCGAGGTTGCCAGCGTTATGCTTCACCTTCACTTGAGCAAGAGAAGCGCATGACCGACCCCACCGCGGACCACCGACCCACAGTTCTGTTTCTGTGCGTCCACAATGCGGGCCGTTCCCAAATGGCAGCCGGTTGGCTTCGCAACTTCGGCGCCGACCGTATCGATGTCTTCTCGGCAGGTTCGAACCCAGGGACATCGATCAATCAGGCTGCCGTCGCCGCCATGGACGAAGTCGGGATCGACATTTCTGCGGAGACGCCAAAGCCGTGGACTGACGCAATGGCGCAGACCGCCGACGTTGTGGTCACCATGGGATGCGGCGATACCTGCCCAATTTATCCCGGCACTCGGTATGAGGACTGGGAACTGACCGACCCGGCCGGCCAGCCACTACCGATCGTGCGCAAAGTACGGGATGAGATCAGAGGCCGTGTGGTCACGCTGATGACATCGCTCGGCGTCTCTCCCGGTTCCTGATCGCCGCGGCTAGCTCCGGCTAGGAACGACCGTGGTGGGATCGATACTTCTCGATTAATGCGTTAGTTGATGCGTCGTGGCCAAGGTCTACTGACTCTCGGGAGATCTCTTCGATGATTGCGGTAGCCAGCACCTTCCCCAGCTCAACTCCCCACTGGTCGAAGGAGTTGATCCCCCATATGGTTCCCTGAGTGAACACCTTGTGCTCGTACATGGCAACAAGCTGACCAAGCACGCCCGGAGTTAGCTGCGGAGCCATGATCATCGAGGTTGGACGGTTGCCAGGGAAAGTGCGATGCGCCACCAGATCCGGTTCGACCCCGGCTGCCTCCACCTCGTCGGTGGTCTTACCGAAAGCAAGCGCCTCGGCCTGCGCAAACAGATTGCCCATCAGCAAGTCGTGTTGGTTGCCCAAGTCGTCGGTCGATTCCATGAAACCAATCAGATCAGCAGGCACCACGCTGGTTCCTTGGTGCAGCAACTGGTAAAACGCATGCTGACCATTGGTACCCGGCTCCCCCCAAACCACTGGTCCGGTGTCGGTATCGACGAGGCTCCCGTCAAGCCGGACTTGTTTGCCATTCGACTCCATATCGAGCTGCTGCAGATAGGCGGCGAACCGATCGAGGTCCTGGGCGTACGGCAGAACCGCATAGGTCCCATAGCCAAGGACGTTGCGATACCAGACCCCAATGAGACCGAGCAGAGCCGGAACGTTGCGCTCCAGCGGCGTCGTCCGAAAATGTTGATCCATGGTGCGGAAGCCGTTCAACATCTCGCGAAACGCGCTGGGACCGACGGCGATCATAATGGGAAGCCCGATTGCTGAATCGAACGAGTATCGGCCGCCGACCCAATCCCAGAAACCGAACATGTTGGCCGTATCTATTCCAAAGTCCGCCACTGCCTCGGCGTTGGTGGACACCGCAACAAAGTGTTTGGCGATAGCGCTGTCGTCGCCAAACTCGTCGAGGACCCACTGCCGTGCCGCCCTGGCGTTGGTAAGCGTTTCAAGCGTGGTGAAGGTCTTGGATGCAATGACAAAGAGAGTCTGGGCGGGGTCGATATCGGCGACTGCGGCAACCAGGTGGGCAGGATCAATATTGGATACAAAGCGCACATCGATGTCCGGGTGCCGGTAGTGACGCAACGCGTTGTATGCCATCACCGGGCCCAGGTCTGATCCCCCAATACCGATGTTGACGACGGTCCGGATCGGCAATCCAGTGTGACCCTTCCACTCGCCGGACCGCACCCGCTCCGAGAACGTTGCCATTGAATCGAGGACAGCATGAACACCTGCAACAACATCGTTGCCATCGACCGAAAAGGCGTCGTCTCTGGCGGCACGCAACGCGGTGTGGAGAACAGGTCGATTCTCTGTGGTATTGATGCGCTCCCCTGCGAACATCGCGTCGATCCGATCCGAGAGGCCTGATGCCTTGGCAAGGGCCACCAACAGTTCGACGGTGTCTGTGTCAATGAGGTGCTTTGACAGATCCACCGTGAGATCGCCAGCCTGATGGGTCAGCCGGCTCGCCCGGTCTGGATCCATCGAGAACAGGCTGCGCAGGTCGAGTTGACTCTCATCGC
>JASJHC010000236.1:0-2974 GCA_033791245.1 Acidimicrobiia bacterium
TCGACCCCAGGGATTGCTCATGTCAGTGTGGTTTGAAGGAAAGAGCGAAATCGACTGCAACCTCCAGCAGGTGCAAGGCGCCTTCGATAGCTATGGCGAGCATTACCTCGCCGTCATCCGTCTCATGCCAGGGTTGACAACCGTTGAACTGCTCGAGCAGGGGCCCAACTCCGTGACCATCAAGACCAATGAAGGCCTCATGACGCGCACCAACATCACCAAGCGCATTGATGCTGAGAGCGTGATTGTGGAATTCGACGAAGTGTACGAAGCCGGATCAAAGATCACTGTCACGTCGCACTTCACTGATGAATTCACGACAAGCGACACCGGAGTGATGTATCGCACCGTTATCAGCGATGTCGCGGCCCCCGGATTCTTGGGCTTCTTCTACCTCAGGTTCGGCGGCTCCAAGATGGGAAACGCTTTCCTAAAGGCGTATACGACGTATTTCGAGAGGCCCATCGACTGAAGCCAGCGGCCGGCTGTCGGGGCGAGCCCTCACCTTTGGTTCAGGACCGTTCACCGGTGATGGATCGGAGTGCGCCACTACAGTCCTTTGGATGCTTGATATCCAGTTTGCTCGCAGCGGAGATGTCCAGGTGGCCTATCACGTTGTGGGTGACGGGCCGGTGGATATTGTTTATGTCCAAGGGGCATGGTCCCATCTCGAGGTGGGGTGGGAGCTCCCGGCCTACCGTCGGTTCTGTGAGCTGTTGGGTGAGTTTGCCCGTGTGATCCTTTTCGACAAGAGCGGGATGGGAATGTCGGACCGGGTACCCGGCGCCACCCCACTCGACGTCCGAATGGACGACATCGCGGCGGTTATGAACGCCGTTGGCAGCGAGTCCGCCACTCTGATCGGAGAATCTGAGGGGGGCCCTTTGTCGATGCTGTTTGCGGCTGCGCATCCGGAGCGAACCACGGGCTTGATCCTCATGGGCGGCGAAGTGCGAGAGCGCGCTGACGAGGAGTGGCCATGGGGCGAAAATACCGAGGCAAGCTTCGAAGCGTCGATGGCCAGATTGCCCGACTCCTGGGGCAAGCCTGGACCGTTCATGGAGTACTTCGCCCCCAGCCAGGAAGACACCGCGTGGCTGGCGGACTGGTCGGCCCGTTTGATGCGAAATGCCAATACTCCGAGTGGTGCTGAGGCGTTTATGCGGATGGCATTCGACATTGACGTACGCGACATCGTCTCCTCTATCCGGGTGCCGACACTCATCCTTCACTCGGAAGGAGATCGCATATGCCATGTGGAAAATGGCCGCTACCTAGCTCGTGAGATCCCCAACGCTCAGTATGTGGAATTGGCAGGTGCCGATCATCTCCCTTGGTTCGAACCTGACCGTGCTATCGGTGAGATCAGGGAGTTCCTCACTGGCCACAGAGTGGCATTGACCCCCGAACGGGTTCTCGCAACGGTGCTATTCACCGACATCGTGGGGTCAACGGATCGGGCCGCGCTCCTAGGTGACAGACGCTGGCGGACACTGCTAGAGGACCACCATGGTGTCGTTCGAACCCAGTTGGCCCGGTTCCGCGGAGTTGAAGTCAGCACGGCTGGCGATAGCTTCTTGGCGACCTTTGATGGCCCGGCACGAGCGATCCAGTGCGGCCAAGAAATCGGACGGCAGTTGCAAGCGCTTGGTCTTGACGTGAGGGTTGGAGTCCACACCGGTGAGGTCGAACGCGTCGGTGAGGATGTCGCCGGTATCGCGGTCCACATCGGAGCACGCATCGGCGCGCTGGCGGAACCAGGTGAGGTACTCGTCTCGGGAACCGTGCGTGATCTTGTGGCTGGTTCGGGGCTGGAGTTCGCCGACCGGGGTGTGCATGAACTTCGTGGTGTTCCCGGCGAGTGGCGGGTCTTCTCCGCCATCGAGTGATCCGCTACCGCCACATCGTCGACCCAAATCCCGAGTTGCATTCCGACTCCCAGACGCAATACTTCGGCGATGCCTGAACTCAGTTCTATCACTGCGTTTGCAGCCCTGTCTTTCGTACTCATCTTCATCCCAGGACCCAGCGTGATGTTCGTCGTCAGCCGGGCAGTCGCGCTGGGGAGACGCGCCGCACTTGTAAAAGTCCTCGGAAATGCCGCTGGCGTATATGTCCAATTGCTTTTCGTAGCAGCCGGGCTAGGAGCAATGGTGGAACGCTCGATTGCGCTGTTTGCGATGATCAAGTTCGCTGGCGCCCTGTACTTGGCGTGGCTTGGCATCCAGGCGATTCGGCACCGCCGCCGTCTCGGCGATGCACTTGACGGGACCGCACAGAGCGGTTCCGGCCGTACGGTATTTACCGAGGGGTTCATCGTGGGAATCGCCAACCCGAAGGCGATCGTGTTCTTTGCCGCAATCCTTCCGCAGTTTGTTGCCCCCGGAGGCGCACCAGCGGGCGTGCAGATGGCGGCACTCGGGATCATCTTCGTACTGATTGCTTTGGTCTCCGACAGTCTATGGGGAGTCACCGCGGGCACCGCCCGGCAGTGGTTGGCCCGGTCACCAAGACGTCTCGAATGGCTCGGAACCGCCGGCGGTGCAGTCATGATCCTGCTGGGAGCCCAGCTCGCACTGTCCGGTAACAAGAACTGAGCAACGGTGTCTTCCCAGCGTGACTGCGACGACACTTCGTCCGCCGCTCACCTGCCCAGAATCCCCAGAACCAGAAAACCGATACTCGTGACCTGGTCCGACGGATTGGATGACGGTGTCGGTGACGTAGGTACGGCCCGCCGAATGAGTGACTTCGTGAATCTGCGATCCGACAGCCGGTCGGCCGGGAGGGTTGGGCGTCATCTCCACCACGTCTCGGCGCCACTGCACATCAAGGGCATAGTCCTCGACGACACTCCACAGAACTGCGGCGCTCTCAGCGCCCCTGAACTTCCAGACATCTCCTCCCAGATCGAGGTCATCGCGTGATCTGGTCAGCCGTTCGGTATCTCCGGTTGTGAGCTGCGGATTGCCTT
>JASJHC010000237.1:0-5553 GCA_033791245.1 Acidimicrobiia bacterium
GCTGTCTCGGTGTGCAAGCAACCCAGCCAGGTTCGTATCTGGCTAGGCACGATATTCTGAACGTCCTCCCGCGGCAGGCTATCCAGTCTGGCGGGCTGTAGCGCCGGATCCGGCGCGCACGGACGCCAGACCTCAATAGGACCGTCGACGATCAGGTCGAGGGCGGACGTTTCGCTCGTCTTGATTGTCAGGCGGTGGCATAAACCGACGGGGAGACGTTCCACCGAGGTGATCTGATGTTTGGGGTAGAGCTTGCGTATCGGCTCCACGGTCTAGTGCCCGCCGCGGTGGAGTTCCTGGAACTTCGCCACGAGATCTCTTCCCAGCTTTCTCTGGGAGATGAGGAATGTCATAGGCTCGCCGCCGACCGGGGTCAACACTGCCTTGCCCATTATGAACGGGTTCCCCCTGCGGACGAGGTCGAGACTCTCGATCTCGGAGATCTTCCACTCGGCGACGACGCCCGCTTTGCGCGATCCAAGCAAGACAAGCTTCTTGTTGGTGAGCACTGCCATCAAGCCGACCACTCGGGGTTCGCCCATTGTCCTCTTCAGATACAGATAGTAAGCGCCGTAGCCGGTCACCATTCCAAGTAGAAACTGGGGCATGCCCTCGCCGAGGATCAGCTGAGCAATGATCAGGCCGACCACCCCGGACCCGATCATCATGAAGATGCTGATGCGCATGAGAGCGGAGGCGGCGACGATCGGATCATCTCCGATACGGGGGTCACCCTGGAGACTCTTGATGAGGAGAATGCGATTGCGGTCGGCCATTGAACTCACGGTCTCACGATAGTTGAAGAATCTTGAGGCTACTTTCCGAAGCGGGGCAACCGGAGCGAGTTGGACACGACCGACACGACGGAAAAGGCCATGACCGCGGCGGCAATCATCGGGTTGCTGGCGGCTTCAGCCTTGCGATCCGCTGGTCCGCGGCGACAACACCGTCGGTCGGTATTTTCTTGCAGGGGAGGACGACCATGATCTCGCCGGGGCGAAGATCCAAAGGGTCAACCATTACTTGAGTGTTGTTGCGGGTTTCCCTTGGAAAATCCGGAGCGACCAAACTTGCGTAGATCCGGGTGGGATTTCGGCGTCGTGTACGCAAGAACGCTCGATGGCTGTAACGTTGCCGACCTATGGATATCCGTGACAACATTGTTGATGCAATCGGCAACACGCCGCTGGTTCGGCTTTCTCGGCTGCACCCGCCAGGGAATCTGGTCGCCAAGATTGAGTACATGAATCCCGGTGGCTCTATCGAGGATCGAATCGCCCTCGGGATGATCGAGAGGGCGGAGCGAAACGGGTGGCTGCAACCTGGCGGAACCATCGTCGAGCCGACTAGTGGCAACACCGGTGTTGGTCTTGCCATGGTGGCCGCCCTCCGTGGCTACAAGCTCATTGCAGTGATGGCCGACAAGCAGTCCGAGGAGAAGCGCGCTCTACTACGCGCCCATGGCGCTGAGGTCGTGGTGTGTCCGACCGATGTCGAACCCGATGACCCGACGTCTTACTACTCAGTCGCAGACCGGCTGACCGCAGAGACCCCTAACGCCTACCGCCCTGATCAGTACTCCAACCCGGAGAACCCACAAGCCCACTACGACAAGACTGGCCCAGAGATCTGGAAACAGACCGATGGTGAGATAGGTGTTCTCGCGATCGGAGTCGGAACCGGGGGGACCGTCACCGGCGCCGGTCGCTATCTCAAGGAGATGAATCCCGACCTTCTTGTTGTTGGTGTTGACCCCGAGGGTTCCATATACACAGCCGCCACCCAAGAAGATGTCACCTCCTACCTCACCGAAGGCGTTGGCGAAGACTTCTGGCCGGAGACCTACGACCCCACGATCGTTGATGAGTACGAGATGGTCTCCGACGCTGAGACCTTTGCGATGACCCGTCGCTTGATGGAGATCGAAGGGATATTCGCAGGAGGGTCCGCGGGGATGGCCGTCGCCGGGGCCTTGCGGATTGCACCACGTCGTCCCGACGACCTGATTGTGGTCATTCTTCCCGATTCGGGGCGCAACTACATCTCGAAGGTCTACAACGACGATTGGCTGTTGGCGAACGGCTTCAAGTAAACCCTGGAATAGACCCTCAAGTAATGGTTGAGGGTTGCCGAAGCCAACCCAAGAGCCGGTGCGACTGACACCGTACCGGCAAGCTTGCTCCAAAACCGGGTCTGCACGACCCAAATTCTCCCTCGTGGCTGCCCAAATGGTGACTAGTCATCTGTGAAGTCACAGAAATCCGACTCCAGTCCTCTCCGCTTTGGCCGAAAAAAGGCTAGTGAAGACGAGCACAAGCTCGGATCTGTCGAGGCCGGAACCAAGGCAGGTCATGGAAGACCCGAGAACTGGACAAGATTATGAAGACCCACCAAGACCGGAGCGCCCGTCGTTTCGGTATTTCTTCGAGACGCAGCATTGCGACATTTGCTGCCTACGCACTGGTGTTGACGACTGTCACATTTGGTGCTCTCCCCGTCACTCCCGCGGCAGCGGCCCCCGGTGACGGTGTTTGCTATCTGATCGCCGATTCCGGCGGCGGCAATGGTGGCAACGACTTGCTTACCCTCGTTGATCGGGGCGACTTCAACGCAGCCACCAACGAGACCAACATTGGTACCGGGACTGGTACCTACAACATCGAAGCGATGGACATGCACCCGGGCACTCTTCAGCTCTACGGTGCAAACGCAGATCGACTCGGCACCATCGACAAGCTCACTGGCGTCTTCACACCTCTCGCCAACACCTTCACCACCACCGCGACTCCGGCCCGCGGTGCCCTCGGCGATATCAACATCACCGATGTCGATGGTCTCGCCTTCCACTACACCTCCAACGTGCTCTACGGTGCCGAGCGCCAAAGTGGCAACGATCTTCTTGTCCAGATCGACATTGTCAGCGGCCAGATCGTCCGTGATGCATTCGGCGTAGGCATCGACTACGTCTCGACCAACGTCAGCGTCGTCACTGGAGGCAGCGACGACCTCGACGATCTTGCCTTCCATCCCACCACTGGCGTGCTCTACGGATCCGTGACTGGTGGCAACGGTGGACACCTGGTCACCATCAACTCGTCGACCGGGGCCGCTTCGTACATCGGGCCGTACGGTGCGGGCGACATCGAGGGTATGCGCTTCGATGCCGAAGGCTATCTCTGGGGTACCTCGGGCACGTCACCTATCGCTCTCTACGAAATCAACATTACGACCGGTGCCGCGATCAATCCGCGTCCGCTCGACAATGGTACCGACTACGAGTCGACCGTTTGTTATGTGCCCGGTAGTGATATTTGGGTGACCAAGACAGTTTCCGAGTCTGCGCCGCTCGAGGGCACGACAGTTACCTACACCGTCACCGTCCTCAACGCCGGTCCGGCGAATGCGACCGGCGTGGTTGTCGAAGACCTGTTGCCTGCTGGCGTGACCTATGTGTCTTCGACGCCGAGCCAGGGCAGCTACAACGACGCAACCGGCGTCTGGGATGTCGGTGCGCTGCTGCGGCATCAGCCCGTTGGCTCCGCCGTCGGCATTGCCACGCTGGACATTGTCGCTCGTGCTGACATTGGATCTGCGGGCTCGACAATCACCAATACCGCCACCCGAACCGCCGTCGATCAGGGCGACGCGGTGCCCAACAATGACTCCGCCTCCGTTGACATCGTCCCGGTTGCTGCCGCCGATCTCGCGGTGAACAAGGTCGTATCTGACTCGGGCCCCGGCGAAGGCGACACCTTCACTTATGACATCACGGTCGTTAACAACGGACCGAGCACCGCAACCGGCGTCACCATTGGGGACACGCTGCCAGCCGGCATCACCTTCATCTCTTCAGATCCCTCGACAGGTACCTATACCTCGGGTTCAGGGGTCTGGACCGTCGGCACTCTATCCCCTGGTGCTCTCGAGTCGCTCGAAATCACCGCGACGGTTGATGCGGGCACTGCATTGTCAACCATCACCAACACTGCCTCGGTTACCAATAGCAACCAGCCGGACCCCGATCCGACCAACAACTCGGCGTCTGTCGACATCAACATCCCGGTAACGGGGGTCGATGTGACCAAGGTTGCTGACATCGCCGGACCAGTCTCCGCTGGTGATGTCATCACCTACACCATCACCGTTGACAACACCGGTGGGCTGACGCTCAACGATCTTGTCTTCGACGATCCGCTACCTCCGGCGACTTCGTATATTGCCGAGTCAACCGTTGCCGACGGCGTAACCACGATCAGCGGGTCAGATTCCATCGAGGTAGAGAACACCGCCGACGCCGCCATCTCCAATAGCTGCGCCGCCCCGACCACGGTGGCGCTCGGCGTGACATCAGACGTATCGATTACCGACGTCAATCTTGGGTTCAACGCCACCCACAAGCGGCGCGGTCACATTCAGCTAGACCTTGTATCCCCTGCTGGCACATCGGTTCGATTGATGCCAGGTGCCCAAACTGACAACGATGACCACTACGACGTGCTCTTCGATGCACAGTCATCGAATCCGCTTGACGATGGCAACAATGACAACACGGGTGCCCCGTATTACGACCGCACAGTCGGAGTTGCCGGTCTCGCCTCGTTCTTGGGCGAGTCCTCTGTCGGAACATGGACTCTGGAGATCTGCGACACCGACCCCAGTAGAGAAGACGGCGACTTCAACCAAGCGACGATCTACATCCAAGGTACGACACTCACAGTATTGGCGCAGACCAAGGACAACGCCCCAGACGGCAACCCCGATCTGATCGACGGCACCCCGGCCGCACTGGTTGTCGCCGGCGACGACTTTGACTTGCCACCCGGCTCCACGATGACTGTCACCTATCAGGTGCAGGTCGATGACGAGTTCGATGGCTCAGTGCTCAGCGTTGACAACATCGTTGCCATCACCAGCGACGAAATGGCAACACCGATCGAGGCAACCACCTCGAACCCAATCGATTTCAATCCAGTAGTAGACATCGTCAAAGGCGGCCCTGCTGGTCCCGTCGGCGTCGGTGATTCGGTCACCTACACCTATACGGTCGACCACACCACGGCTTCTGACGGATCCCCGGTCGACATCACCGTTGTCGACGACATCGTCGATCTGTCTGCCGTCATCCCAGCGGGTGATACGAACTCGAATGGTCTTCTCGACCGTACCGAGACGTGGGTCTACACCACGACCTACACGATCCCTGTCGATGCCGCCGATCCGCTCGTCAACGTTGCCACCGTTTCTGGGACAGATCTCGACGGTGACCCAATCGACGAGGCCACCGACACTCATTCCGTCGACGTCGATTTTGCGCCGCTGCTCACCGTTGCCAAGGTCGGCTCGCCCGCACCTGCATCCGTCGGCGACACAGTCACCTATACCTATACAGTCGTTCACTCCGCAGCATCCGATCTCTCTCCGGTTGCGAATGTCAGCATTGTCGACTCGCGGGGCATCGCTATCAGCGGACCTGTTGGTGACGGCAACGGGAACAACTTGCTTGATGGCTCGGAGACTTGGGCCTACACGGCAACCGAGACCGTCACTACCGCG
>JASJHC010000238.1:0-3546 GCA_033791245.1 Acidimicrobiia bacterium
GTTCGTTATCGCATTCGCAAAGAGACCGCGACGATCGCCGATTGGCTGGATGCAGTGCCTCGGGCGGGCAGAGTGCTTGATCTTGGTTGCGGCGCGGGAGCTTGGACCAAGATCTTTGCGGGCAGATACGATAGCGTCGTCGGGTTCGAACAAAGCTCAACGATGGCAGCGGCAGCCCGAACGCTCCTGGCTCCCTTTCCTGGCGCGAAAGTCGTTGAAGGTGATGTACGAGAGGATCTCCCCACGGGGCCCTTCGACCTGGTTTTTCTTGGGGGCCTATGCATGTATCTCAACGATTCCGATGCGGTGGCAATGCTTCGTTCGCTCAAAGAGCGTCTTGCCTCAGGGGCATCTATTGTTCTGCGCGAATCGACCGTGCCAAGAGGGAAATTGACCCCCCGCGGCGACTACCAGGCGGTCTATCGAAACGTCAGTCTCTACCAAGACCTGTTTCGGAGAGCGGGTTTCCCAACATCCGAGTTTCGCCGCAACTACGCGTACACGAGCATGGAAGTCGCAGTTGAGCTGGTGGAGGCACGGCGAAAAAGCCTTCGCTTCCTACCGGCGCACTCCCCTTTCCTGGGGGCTCTTACTTGGTATTCGCTGAGGGCGGTCGCTCCGCTCAGCTTTTGGTTCTTGCCCCGTGTCTTGTCGCGGCTCCAGGTTGAATGGCCCCGCCTGCAAAACCACTTCTTCCGATTGCGTTCTCTCGAGTCGAGTTCATGAGCGCACCTACGTCACGCCAACCCATAGTCGCCACCCATACACGGCTGTCAGCGACACTACGAAAACCGAGAAGACGTAATACCAGCGACCGCCGACCTTGGGCATCCTGAACGGCATGAGGTTCAGGACCGCGAGTATCATCATCGCAGCGTAGATGACTATGGCGAAGGTGGTTCGTTCCATCTGGCCTTCGAGCAAGAACAGCAGCGCCAAGAAGATGACGTTGTGATCGAGAGGCAGGCCCAAGTAGGTGGATTCGTCTTCGAGACCAAACACATTGAAGTAGCTGAGGCGTAGCACTGCGGCGGCGAGCAGCGCGAACGCACCTGGAACGAACCACGCACCAAACTCACCGACGCTCAAGAGGAGGATCGCGGGACCGATGCCACAAGTGACCAGATCAACCAGCGAGTCGAGTTGCCCTCCCAAAGCTCGGAGTTCATCCGTCCGACCCTTTGTGCGGCGCGCGATTGGGCCATCGAACCAATCAAAGAAAATTGCCCACAATAGACCTATAACCGCTGCCGAGAAGACCCCCCGCGCTGCGAAGTAGATGCCGAGCACAGCGCAGAGCAGTCCTGCCAAGGTGAAGGCGTTGGCGAGATCCACAGCATGCGCGATCATACTCCCGCGATAGGAATAGGCCGCAGGGTCGGCCTCTTTCGCAACGGTCTGCGTGTGTTCGATCCCGAATCCCCGGGACGGCTCGTCATTCATCAACGTTTGTCGCTTGCGGTGGAGAATCGATGATGGTTCCTAGAGCTTCGACGAGCTTACTGTTCTCAGCACCCGTTCGGGATGCGATCCGCAGGTAGCGATCCGCATCCGGCATCGTCTTTCCAGCGCAGTGCTTGACGAGCATATTGTGCTCTACGAACAAGGTCCGAGTCACGTCGGGCCCACTCGGCGCAGCATCTGGCAGACGGCAGAAGACGAAGTTTGCATCGGGCCTGTAAGCGGTCATCCCTCGAATGGAATTCAAACGTTCGTACAAATCGTCTCGATCCGCGCGCACTTGGATGCAGCTCTTGGCAAACTCGCGCCGATACCGGGGGGCGAGACGCAAAAACGATTCCGCAAGGCCATTGATGTTCCAGATCGGCACGTTGCTACGTACTGCTTCAGCAACCTTGCTGTTGGCGGTCAGCAAGTAGCCAAGCCGCAGCCCTCCGATCCCGAATGCTTTACTCATGCTTTTGAGGATAACCAGATTCGGGTAGGCATCGATCTCGTTGCTCAAAGTTGCTCGTTCAGGCTCTCGAGAGAAATCGACGAAGGATTCATCGACAACAAGAGTACAGTTCTGCCTACCGAGCTTTTCTGCGAGTCTACAAAGGTCAGGCCTCGGAACCGACAAAGAGGTCGGGTTGTTGGGGGTAACCACAACCGCGACACTGGCGTCGCAGCGAGCGGCCTCCTCGGCAAACGCATCCACATCCAGTTGGAAGGATGGTGGCTCCAGGGCAAAGCGAACGAGCTTCCCCTCGGACATAACTTCCTCGTATTCGTTAAAGGTAGGGACAGAAACGATCAGTCGCCGGGTGACCTGGCTTGCGATTATTTTGATGAGCTCCGCAGCCCCGTTGCCCACTACGATCCTCTCGGCAGGCTGGTTGATCAGCGTACCGAGCATTCGGGCGAGGGGATTCTGAGCGACCGGGTAGTTCAAGACCAAGTCATGAAGATGATTTCTGAAGTGGGCGAAGACCGGCTCCGGTGGGAAATAAAGGTTGTAGAGATAGGCGTGATCCACGAAATCGTGACGCCAATACCCTCCATGTTGGCCTGAGATCAGTTCATAGCGGCGTTCTTGTGTCGAGAACAGGTACTCAGCAGCAAGACGATCGCTCTCGTCATCAATCTCGTACCAACGGAGGTCATCGCACTGGACAGCGCGCAGATTGTACTTCCCGCGAAGAGCCATCGCGTGAAGAATGACCTCGTAGTACTCGTCAATCTCGCCTGAGGCGATGTAGGCCTCTAGGTGCGGAACAAAGTACCGACGCAGGAAATCTCCTCGAAAGAGGTAGATGTTGGCCGTCTTGAATACCTTGGAATAATCGAAGTCCGGGCCTTGGTCCCGTGCGTCCATCAGCGCTTGTATGTTGCCCGACTTGTTGATGCTCACGACGGTGCCGGACATCCAGGACTGGTGCCGGGACACGGCGGCGAGGCTCCCCGTCTCATGCGAGAGCATTCGATCGAGGAGCGACCGTTCGAAACACACGTCGGCTTCCAACAACAGAACGTCCTCAACGAGATGGTCGCGGGCAAGCCACAGCGAGTAGATATTGTTTGTGCTCGCGTAGCTTTCAGACTCGATGTAGGAGACCTTCATGGCCTGGAAGGTGTCTCCGATGCGCTCGTAAATCTTCTCCTTGTGATGCCCGACGACGATAACGACTTCACTCACGCCGACATCACTGAGATGGGTCAGCGCATTGACAAGAATCGGCACGCCATTTACAGGCGCCAAGCATTTGGGGAACTGCTGCGTAAAGGGCTGCAAGCGATCGCCAACGCCGGCGGCAAGGATGACCGCCTTACGAACGATCGTACGGGGAGCTTCAACCGTATCGTTGCCAGCCGTTGCATGGGTCCTGCTGATCTTCGTCAAATCCGATGTCCTCTCCACTGATTTCGTTCGCATATCTCTTCCGTCTCCAGCGGCCAGACTCACCGTCGTTCGATCAGTTGCTTCCCGCAATGCACGCAGTAGTCGTTTCGATCGCGTTTGCTTTGTGCGTGTTCTTCTTCGGAACAGAGCTTGGGTGCGACACTGTGATATTATGAATCAAACCGGACGTTTTTCACTAGGAT
>JASJHC010000239.1:0-6242 GCA_033791245.1 Acidimicrobiia bacterium
CGCACTGCGCGACAAGCTCCGCGACTGTCGCGATGTCGTCATCATTGGCGGTGGCTTCATCGGTGCGGAGTTCGCCGACGAGCTCGGCGGGATCGAAGGTCCCCGCGTGCACCTCGTCGAGTGGATGCCACACCTGCTGCCCGGCGCCTTTGACGTCGAATTCAGCGATGAGATCCAAAACAGCCTCAAGAAGAAGGGAATCTCGGTCCAGACCGGGGTCCGCGTTGTGGCATTGGAGGGCGAAGACCAAGTCACCGGGGTGACGCTGGAGAGCGGAGAGACAATCGCCGCCGACGCGGTTCTCGTCTCGGTCGGCGCCAAGCCGGCCGTCGGTCTGGCCAGCGGCACCGACATCCGTATCACGGAAAAGGGATCGTTCTGGGTCGATGACTATCTGCGTACCAACGTTGACGGTGTCTTTGCGGTCGGCGACTGTGCCGAGAAACGAGACTTCTTCACCCGCAAGCCGGTACCGGTTTGGCTGGCATCGACAGCAACCGCCGAGGCAAGGGTCGCCGGAACCAACCTCTACGGCATCCAGGTACTTCGTCAGATTCAAGGAACGATTGCGGCCTTCTCAACGCAGATCGATGGTGTGGCTTATGCGAGTGCCGGTATGACCTGCACCACTTGCGCCCGGGAAGAGTTCCGCTGCGTAACCGCAACGGCAGAGGCTCCGGATAGGCACCCAGGCACCCTCCCAGGTGCCATGCCCATGAAGGTAAAGCTGATCTTCTCTGATCAAGCGGGCGTTTTGCTCGGTGGCCAGGTTTCAGGTGGCCCGTCCGTCGGGGAGCTGATCAATGTGATCGCACTCGCAATTCAGAAGCGGGTGACCGTGCGCGAGATCGATATGCTGCAGATCGCCACCCACCCGTTGCTGGGGCCATCACCAACGGTCCATCCATTGATCAACGCGGCCCACCGGGCCCTGGCGGAGATGCGCTCGTAGCCACTCGATCAATCGGACAGCTCGACGGAGGCGTAGTTCCCCTCGACAATCGATACCAGGTTGTCGAGGGAACTCGCTTCGAAGTAGCTGGAGTGACCGGACGATCCCGTCGTGTCGATGCGCAGGGCGCCAAACTCGGCTTCGGCTGGGTTGGCACCATGCCACAGATCGATCGGATCACTAAACGACGCCCAGATCCCCGTCACGTAAACAAACGGGTTGGGGATCAGGAGCCAGGTCGGTAGCTCACGTGGCGCTATCCCCAATGCGATTGGATCGTCATCCGCCAGACCCGACCACAACATGCCGTCGGACCGCAGCACCGCATCACTGGCGTGTTGGAGGGTGGTCCCCGGGCTCCCCACAAAGACCAGGTTGTTGGCAGCGATGCCACTACGTGCGGCAGTACCTGCGAGAACCGATCCGTAGCTGTGTGCCACCACGGTCACCGTCTTGTCGGCACCGGGATCAATACCTTTCAGGAAACGAATGAGCGATGGCGCCCCTTGCTCTGCGGCAGTGCGGGTGGCGGCGCCGATGTTGTCGGGCGTGTCGTAACCAAGCCAAGCGATTGTGGCGACGCCTGGGGCGCTCGCTTCGTAGAGGTGGGCGGCGTTGTCTCGAAAGCCACCCTCGCCGGTGCTGAAGTTTTCGAGGCTGTTTGCCATCCCCGGGATCACAACCCCCACATGGGATGCACCAGCTAGGTCGCCGAACACCTCAACGACACGACCGTCACCGCTGGTGTCAAAGAGCAGGATCTGACGATCCTCAGCAATCCAGGTCCTGTACTCAACAGCCCTTGTCTCGAGGGCGGTGCTGACCATTTCGATCAGTTCTCGTTCTATGGCACCACGCCCGTCGGAGCGGAACCCAAGCGCGTCCAAATCTGCTCGGGAGAGGGGGTCGCGCAGGACTGCAATCTGATAGCGCAACCGCTCAATCTCGGCTTCGAGGAGGAGATCGTTGGCAAGGTACCGCGACTCGGCGGGAGCACCATCGATACGTCCGATCAGGCGTGGATGACGGCGCACCAGGCTCGCCGCGACCGATGGCGCCATCGTCGCAAAGGTGCGGGCGACCTCCGCAGCATCCATCTTCAGCAACTCGTTTGCGGTAGGGCTAGCCCACCAGTTGCGGTATGCCTCCTCCCAACTGGCCAACTCGAACACGGCGGATGCCGCGAACTCCGCCCGATCGTTGGCCTCAGTTCTGCCCCCGATCAGGAATGGCATGGCCACTTGCTGGGCCTGCTCAATGGCAGTGGCTCGCCAGCGAAGCTGCTTAGCCTCCTCTCCAAGATCCGTCTGTATCTCAGCCAAGGCGGTTGCTGCCGAGTCAGCGTGTCGACTTGGGCCGAAGGTCAGCTCGCTTCGGGTCAGGCCAAGCCTCATGGCGTACTGATCAGCAACGTCAGCCAAACCAACCAGACCATGTGGATCGGCCCCGACGAACGGGAACCCCATCATCCGAATCCCAACTGGACCAGCTCAACCTGTCCGTCGGCAACCAGATACCCACGGCCCACCGGAAAATGTTCTGGGCCGCGCCGTGGGAGTGGCGTCTGCCACAGATCTCCGTCGGTAGCCACATTGGGGCGGAGGGCACAGCCAATTCGCGAACGCCGTATCTCCTGAGTCCAATGCCCAAACATGGCTCGTATCGCATCCGCCGATCCGGCCGCAACGACCTTGGTATCTGTGCACCGCACCTTGATGAGATCACTGAGACAGGCGTTGTCGCCGACGAGTTCGGCATCATCGACAAGGACCAGACACGCACGGTCAATATCTCCGAGTCTGTCCAAGTCTCCCGGATCCAAGAATTGGTCAACCAGCGGACTGTCGCCCAGAGGCGATCGGCGCGGCAGTATCGCCACCACCCAGAGTCGGGGATCGGCGGCCTTGGCGACCGCAGCCACCGTCACAAGCGCCGTACTCTTGCCCGACCGAGCCGGCCCGGTAATGAGAGCGTGCTCCCCTTCGCCGAGCAGCAAACCGGATGGCGTCAGCGCCGTGTCACCAATACCCACGGGCAAGAACCACCCCTCGGCAGCAATCCGGCCAACAGACGCAAAGTCCTCTACCGTTACGTCGCTCGGCAACACATCCGTTGTCCAAGGCGCCACGACCGGCGCCCCCCACCGGATGCTTTGCAGCCCCGCTTGCAGACCGGCATGGTGGGGCAACGCCACCTGGATCTCTCGACCGCTGCCCGACTCGAACGCACGTCCCGGCGTTGTGGGCGGCTCAACCGGAGGGACACCAAGGCCGCTGTAGTCGTAGCGATCGGCCAACCGAAAAACGAGCCTGCTGGCAACAAGTGAGGCAATCCGTGTTGGAATGTCACCTGGGTGCTTGGCGGTGATGACGGTCACCATGCCGACACCTGGACCGTCGGCCACCAGCCGGGCCAACAGATTGTGCACTGCAAGGTCACTTGGCTCGCCGTAGGCATCAGCAAACCCACCGTAATTGTCCAAGAGGGTCATGATTGTTGGATATTCATCCAGTGCCGTAGCGTTCTGCGCCATCGCTTGGCGTCGGTCGTTCACCTCTGTTGAGAGACGACGCAGCAACCGCAGTTGCCGTTCTCTGTCATTGGCGCCGATGACGACACCGACGTGAGGAAGCTCCTGCAACGGATGCAACATCTGGTCATCAAAGTCGAGGATGTGCATGTGGAGACGATCGGGATCGCTGTCCTGCGCCATGCCGACTGCCATGGTCAACAGTGCTGTCGTCGTCCCGCTTCCCGACAATCCATACAGGAGTAGGTTGCCCTCGATCGCCGACCAGCTTGTAGCAACCTGGCGCTGGCGGTGCGGCTCGTCAGCAAGGCCAAACAGTGCTGCACCGTGATCGTGAGCACCACCGTGCAGCTCGTCCAGGTAGACAGTTGCCGGTAGCGCTCCCGGCCACGGAAGCCTGGGAGCGGGCAGGCTCATCATCACCGCAGCTTTGCGGCTGGCCGCAACGATCAGTTCCAAATCTGTCGCCGTGTCGCCCCGCTCGCCATCACCGCCTTGTGCTGAGACCTGCTCGTGAGCAAAGACGAATGGCTGCACACCGATCCCTGCGGCCTGCCCGGACATTGAGTGACCGGTTACGAGAGCAGTCTGGAAGGCGACTACATCACTTGGCCCAAATCGTGCCAGACCCCTCCCGGGCTGGCTACGTCCGATCGCGGCGGCATCGCTACAGCCAATGACGTCCACCGAGTCGGCAACATCCTGCATCCGTAGTGCGATGCGTAGATTGGTGTTCGCCTTGATGTTCTCGCTTATGACTCCGCTCGGTCGCTGGGTCGCGAGTAGGAGATGAACGCCCAGGCTGCGTCCCCGCTGTGCGATGCCGACCAGCGCATCAATGAACTCTGGAAGCTCCTTGGCAAGCGCCGCAAACTCGTCGATCGCGACCAACAGCCGTGGCAGCGGATCGGTATCGGAACGAGGGAAAGCGGTGATATCGGACACCCCGGCGGTACGCAACCGCTCTTCGCGATATCTGAGTTCCGCATCGAGACAGCTCAGTGCTCGCTTGGCGAGATGCTCATCGAGGTCGGTCACCAGCCCGACAGTGTGCGGGAGTAACCCGCAAGCATCGAAGGCGCTGCCTCCCTTGTAGTCAACGAGCACGAAATTGAGAGCGGTTGGGCTAGTCGTCGCCGCCAACCCTGCCACCAGGGTCCGTAGTAGCTCCGACTTGCCCGCCCCGGTTGTGCCACCAAGCAGAGCGTGCGGTCCGTCACCGACTAGATCAACCACGAGCGGGCCATCGGCACTGACGCCAATTGGGGCCGCAGTACCAACGTCAGGCCGTCCCCAGTTCGCCTGGATGGCCCCGACCGGTTCCATGCCGAGGTGGAGCAAGGATTCGAGATGCACCACCGGGGGTAGGCCCA
Organism: Acidimicrobiia bacterium; assembly: GCA_033791245.1. Classification (GTDB taxonomy): domain Bacteria; phylum Actinomycetota; class Acidimicrobiia; order Spongiisociales; family UBA5794; genus JAAETI01. The sequence continues at coordinate 4,856 of JASJHC010000239.1, forward strand.
GCCCAGCAGCGGCAAACTCCGGATCGTCGACACGGGCCAGTGCTCGGGCAGTTGCCCTGGCTGCAGCGGCACCAAGTTGCCAGGGTGCAAACTCGGCTCCCAGTCCGTCTGGGAAACGAATCCGCGACCGTTGCGGTTCGAGAGAAATGATCGTTGTCGTCAGCGACGGAAGGTCGAGCGGGCGTGCGGCAATGGCAAGGGCCGATAAACGTGACGACTTGCCGGTACGGAGCGCCTCTCGTATCGCAGCTCGATTGCCGCTCGATAGGTCAGGGAGGTCTACGACCCACAAGTGATGCGGCCCACCATCCACGTGGTCGTCGGGGAGCAGCGACACCACTTGCCCGATCTCATCCGGGCTGCCTGCCAGACGCCGACGCCCCGAGCCATCGATCATGGTGTGGGGAAGCCACTTGACCCAATCCCAGTCCGACGGTGTCTCGGTGAATACCGAAATGGCTAGATCAGCGGGCCCTTGGTGAACAGCCGCCTGCACCAGCATCTGACGCGCGGCAGCAAGGACCTTGGTTCTGCTTCCAGCGAGACCGCCTACGGCGCCGGGCTCGAACTGAATCGAAATGGGCGTGTCGTGGAGTTCTCCGTACTGGTCCAGGATTGCATTTGACTCGGCCGACAGCTCCCCACTCACCTCCGGATGCCAAGGCGTGCACCCGACCCCAATCGGCACGACCAGAAAATCATCATGGCCGGGCCGTCGCTCCCATAGGCGCGGTCCGGCACGCTGGGCCCGGACCGCTAGATCTGCCGGAGGGACAGCTGCATCACGGACGTAGGCAACGTCACGGGTGTGTGCCTCCTCTACGTTGGTGGCGAACTGCGTGAGCAGGGCCCGATAGCCCTCACCCATTTCCTTGCGCTCCTTACGCAACCTCCGCCTGTCTTCAAACCAGTTGGCGAGCAACATGGCCGGCGAGAAGATGGCGAATATGGCCATACGGGGATGGATAAGGACGGCCATGGCCACTCCAAGGACAACCGGCACGATGAGCGCCGCCCACCCAAAGCGCATAGGTCTTCCAGGTTGTTGCGGCTGAGGCGGTGGTTCCAGCAAGGTCACTTCGCGTCTTACGACCGGCCGCGGCGGGCGGTTGAAGGTCCCACTGCCTTCTGCCGACACAGTTCCTTCGGCGACAATGACAAGGCCAACGTCACCAACTCGGATTTGAGCACCAGCTGCCACCGCGAGGGTGAGAGCATCCATCTCGACCCCATCTACGGAAACGTCAACCCGCTCCGAATTGCGCAGAGAAAGCTGACCACCGGAATCAACGTGGAGGCGCAACCGCCCCGCACAGCCGGGAATCGCCATGTCGGCCGGCGGCGCTCCAATTGTCACAACGCCCGAATACAGGGGGATGCTTTTGCC
>JASJHC010000240.1:0-8745 GCA_033791245.1 Acidimicrobiia bacterium
CTTGCCAGTGGGATCACGCCATGTCACAGCAGCGCCGAACGTGTTGGTCTTGCGTCTGCCAAAGAGTGTCGCCGCTGCGTCGAGGAATACCCTGACCTCCTTGTCGGGCCGAAGGGTGCGCAGATGCTCGAAGATAGGTAGGTCGGTGATCACGTTTTCTCCGGCTCCCACGAGAGCCCTGGTGAACTTCACTCTGATGTCGTTAGCCACGGCCGTGCCAATGTTCACGAGAACCAACTCGAAGGCTCCTCGTACGTAGTCAACGTCGAGCACCACCAGCGGAGCACCCCGACTAGGTGTGTTGTCGCTCATCTGCCGACTAGCCGGAGGCCCTCGTGGCAGATCTCCAACGTCTCAATGGCGACTGTGCTGTTGAGGGCTTGCAGCTTCGGCCCGACGTATTTGCAGGGCCAGGCGTCTGTGAATTCCCAGGAGGCGACGGGTTCGTGGTTCTCGTCGAGGATCGAGATCACCCCAGATCGGCGCTCAACTGGACCCCCGAGCGGCTGTACCACCCATTCCCAGAAGCTGTTGTCTGCAGTTATGCCGCGTTTGAGGACGATGTTTGTGTATTTGACTAGTCCCGGGATCTTGCGAACGGTGTCTGTGGTTTCATTCCCCTCGCGGTATTCGATAACCTCGATCTCGTATTCAAGCCCCGACACCTCGGTGAAGCCCGCAACGTCAAGCCCGTCAATGCTGACGAGAAAACCAAACGCACCATATGGATCTTGTCTTGGCATGAGCCACCTCCGTTTCAGTTGGATTTCACCCTACGCGGCGATTCTTGGATGTGGGGACGCTGTGGTGGCTCGATCATTTGCGCCCAGGGCCGACCACGAGCAGCCCCTTTCCTAGTGTCTGGCGTCCATGGCCGCCGTATACGGCGCTGCTGGACGCCAGACGGTCAAGTACGCGGGTCTGATGGTCCCTAAGAGTGACCCCAAAGTCACAGACTGCGCGGGACGTGTGCCTCTGGGCCTTCGGCCCATCGGGAGGGACATATCGGCACCTGTATATGTCCGAGGCCCTCTGGGATGATCGCATTAGCTCAGCCGCATATGCGGCGGGGTGAATCGAAATTCATAAGAGGTCGGTAACCGTGGCACGCATAAAGCTTGATATCTCTCGTCGTTCGTTCCTAAAAGGTGGCCTAGCCACCGGCGGACTGGCTCTGATGTCGCCAACAACATCTGTCGACTCTGCGGTCGGGATGCTCTCAGCTGACGATCCCTGGTATCGCGAAGGCGACATAAAAACGACATATAACGTTTGCGACATCTGCCCATGGCGGTGTGGCGTCGTTGTACGCACAGTCAACGGTGTAGTGCGCAAGATCGATGGCAACCCCGCCGATCCGAAGAGCCGTGGCATGTTGTGTGCCAGAGGTCAAGGCGGCGTGTCGTTCATGTATGACCCCGATCGCCTCCAGTCGCCAATGATCCGCACCGGCGAGCGCGGCTCAGGCCAATTCAAAGAGGTCACGTGGGAAGAGGCACTCGACTACGTCGCTGCCGCACTCCTTCAGGTGAAGGAAGAGCACGGCGAGGAATCACTTGCCGTTTTCGGGCATACCTCGGGTGACCACTGGTTTGCCGATCACTTCGCCCAGGCCTGGGGAACCCCCAACGCCGCCAAGCCCTCGTCTTCTCTCTGCCTGAGCCCCCGTGATGAGGCGGCAACCCTTACCTACGGCTCTGCGGTCGGTGGCCACGAGCCGGTTGATTGGGACACCATCCAGGCATTCACCCTCATCGGTAGCCACATCGGTGAGGATGCCCGCAACACGCTCATGCAGGACTTTGCCAACGCCCAGGCTCGTGGCGCCAAGGTCATTGTTGTTGACCCGCGGTTTTCTAGTGTCGCCGCCAAGGCGGACTACTGGCTGCCCATCAAGCCGGGCACCGACACCGCGCTCATGCTGGCGTGGATGAACGTCCTGATCACTGAATCGCTCTACGACGCTGCCTATGTCGAAGAGTGGACGCAAGGTTTCGAAGAGCTGGCTGCCCACGTAGCCGAATTCACTCCCGACTGGGCGGCCGGAATCACCGACCTGCCGGCCGCCCAGATCCGGGAGACCGCTCTCGTCATGGCAGAGAATATGCCAGCCGCCGCCATTGTCCCTGGTCGCCACACCACTTGGTACGGCAATGACAGCCAACGGATGCGCTCCACCTATCGCGTCAATGCCCTGCTCGGTGCCTATGGCCGTGAGGGCGGGATGTATTTCAACAAGTCGGTCTATCTCGATCATTATCCGCTCCCGCCGTACACCATTACCGGAAGCTCGGGGGGCTGTTCCGCCGAACCCGGAGAGGTGAGCACAGAACTCGCTCTTGGTCCAACCGGAAAGGCCCGGGCCGACGGTGTTCAAGAGACTTTCATGCGTGGGGCGACAGCAATGCAAGAGCTCATCGACCCGATGATCAGCGGCGATCCGTACCCAATCAAGGCGCTGATGGTCTATGGCGTCAACCTGCTGAACTCGATCCCGAATCGAGATCGCACGATTGAGGCACTGAAAGCCCTCGACTTTGTGGTCGCAATCGATGTGCTTCCTCAAGAGCACATCGCTTGGGCCGATGTCGTCCTCCCGGAAGCGACCTATCTGGAGCGCTACGAAGACTTGTGGGCGGTACCGCACAAGACGCCTTACATTGCGATGCGCGAGCCGGCCGTGGAGCCACTCCACGACTCCAAGCCGGGTTGGTGGATCTCTCGTGAACTCGGGATGAGAGTTGGTCTCGACGAGTTCTACAAGTGGGAGACAATCGAAGAGTGGATCGACAAGCGGCTGATCTCGGTCGGGTCGAGCCTCGAAGACATGCGAGCCCAGGGTGGTGTGATCATCCAGAATGGCAAGCCGTATCTTGAGGACTTCGATGGATCGTCACCGTTCCATACTGCCTCCGGCAAGATCAACTTGTACTCCGAGGAACTTGCCGAAGCCGGTCACGACCCGATGCCCGTCTACGAACCGATCGACGAACCGCCCGCCGGGTATTTCCGACTGCTGTACGGCCGCAACCCGGTACACACCTTTGCCAAGACGCAGAACACCCCGGTCCTAAACGACATCGTCTCGGAGAACGAGATCTGGGTGAATGCCGGCGCTGCAGAACAGCTCGGTGTCAAAGATGGCGAGTACGTGATGCTGGAGAACCAAGACGGTGCTCGCAGCGGCCCGGTCAAGGTCAAAGCAACGCAACGTATCCGCCACGACGCCGTGTTTATGGCACATGGCTTTGGCCAGGATGCCGCGGGCCTCACCAGGGCCAACGGCAGAGGCGCCAGTGACACCAAGCTGCAGACCCGTTACAAGCTCGATCCCATTAGCGGGGGAGCGGGTATGCGTGTCAACTTCGTAAGACTCGACAAGGAGGGGGTGTGACATGGCTGAATCAGCAATCCTCCTGGACCTAGGCCGGTGCATCGGTTGCCAAGCATGTGTCGCATCATGCAAGGTCGGCAACGAACTAGGTGAAGATCAGCAATATATCCAGCTCGTTGAAAAGACCCACGGGGAGTTCCCCAACCTGACCGGTGGCTTCAACAACCATCGCTGCTATCACTGCGCAGACGCCGCCTGTGTGTCGGTGTGTCCGACCGGGGCTCTCTACAAAGAAGACGGTCTGACCCGTCTTGACCGTGATGTGTGCAGCGGATGCTCCTACTGCACCGAAGCCTGCCCATACGAGGTTCCGGTGATGTGGGAAGGCAAGTCAAGCAAGTGCGACGGGTGCGCGGCAACGACCAAGGCCGGCGGTAGCCCGTGGTGTGTAACCACTTGCCCCAGCAACGCTCTCATGTACGGAACCCGCGACCAGATCCGAGCCGAAGCCCACAAACGAGCCGAAGCGATGCGGGACCGGTATCCGAACGCACAGGTCTACGGCGAGACACAGGCCGGGGGCCTCGGCATGCTCGTCGTCACGCCTGATGATCCCGAGCTTCTCGATATTCCGATTGATCCGAAGAAGCCGTTCATGGCCGACGCCTGGCAGAAGGTTGTCCAGCCGGGCGCAGTGGTCCTCACCTTGGGAACCGCAGTTCTCGCCGGAGCCGCTGCTGTCATCTCAAGGAAGAACCACGAACAGGAGATGGTGATCGTCGAAGCCGAGGGCCTCATCCGCGACAGTGAAGAAAGTGAGGAGGGCTAACCATGCTGCAACATGATGAGGGCCACGAGCACGAAGTCCTTCGTTACCGCAAGCGCCCCAGGATTGTCCATGCGATATTGGCCAGCTCTTTCCTGCTGCTCTTGTTGTCGGGGCTGGTAATTCTGTGGCCTGCACTCTCAGGCGTCGCCGCTGGCGGGTTCACCCGCTGGCTACACCGTGTCGCCGCGGTCGGCTTCATGTCGGTGCCGTTTGTGTACTGGTTTGCCGATCGGGAGGGCGCCAAGGAGCTGATGGTCGAGTCGTTCAAATACGACAGAGACGATTGGCGTTGGCTAACGCGAATCTGGTCCTACCTCTTTGGTCACGCGGCCAATATGCCAAAGCAGGGCAGACTAAACGCAGGGCAGAAGATGCATCACGCCGCGGTGATGCTGTTGTCTGCATCCATCGTTGTCTCCGGCCTCGCCATGTGGTTCTTCATGCCGTCACTCGGCGCGGCAGGCCACGCATGGGCCGCAGTCATCCATGATCTATCGATGCTGGCTCTCAGCCTGCTGCTGGTTGGTCATCTCTACTTCACATTCGTTTACAAAGCTCTGTCCGGCATGACTACGGGGTATGTCCACGAAGTCGACGCCAGGCTTGAACACGCTAGGTGGGTCGAGGAACTCGAAGAAAAACCGGTCGAGATGGCCGAGGCCGAGTCTTCCTCCACCCCTGCGATTTAGAAAGAAGAGCTCGGCTTTACGGGCTCGCATCAACGAAAGGGAAAGCTATGAACATGCTCCGTCGCATGTCACTGGTCGGGCTAGTCCTAGCCTTTGGACTGATTGCCGCCGCCTGTGGTGGCAGTGAGTCGACCGATACAACTGAGGGTACGGTTCCTCCGCTCGAGACGACTGCCGCCCCGGCAGAAACGACCGCAGCACCAGCCGCAGAAACAACAGCAGCACCAGAGGAGACCACAACAACTGTTGCGGCCTTTGATCTAGTCGCCGCCGTTGGTGAGTATGAGAGCACCATCCCCGAGGGATGGATGTCGGTAGGCGATGTCGCTGCCTTCAAGGATGCTGTCGAGAACAGTGGTGCGCTCATCATCGACGTGCGTGAGCCCTCCGAGTATGAAGCCGGCCACATGCCCGGCGCTGTCAATATCTCGCTGCGGACCCTGGCCGCCAGCGTGGACAAGATCCCGGCTGACACCCAGGTGTTTATCTACTGCGCCTCCGGCTACCGCGCTGGTCTGGCAACATCGTCGTTGCGCCTCATGGGCTATGACAATGTCCTTGCAGGCCCGACCTATGCGGCTTGGACCGACGCAGGCGAAGAGGTTTCAACCGAGGCCGTTGAAGCTGCGGTCGTTGGCGATCCCGGACTTGCCCCTGAGCTTGTTGCCGCAGCTGATGGTTGGTTGTCGACCATCCCCGAAGGTTGGCAGACTGCGGGCGACGTTGAGGCAGTCAAGGCCGCCGTTGAGAACGGCGCCTTCATCCTTGATGTTCGCACCGAGGGCGAATACGCCGAAGGCCACATCGAGGGTGCAGTCAACATTCCGTTGCGGAGTCTCACTGCAAACATGGACCAGATCCCAACCGATGTTCAGGTAATTGTGCATTGCAAGTCCGGATTCCGGGCTGCCCTAGCGATGCCTGTGCTCAACGTACTCGGCTTTGGCAGCACGAAGGCCTTCACCGGTAGCTACCTCGCATGGGTCGAGGCTGGCGAACCAGTCGTCACCGGCTGATCTAACAAACACACCTACAACTACTCGAAGGGGGGCCGGTGCGCTGGCCCCCCTTCTTGTTGTTTCTTGGCAGGTGCGGGGATCGGCGGTGCCGGTCCCCTTCCTGTTGTCCTGGATTGGCGGGGAGGTCAGTGCCAGGTAATCTCTGCGCATGGCAATGACGAGCAACTGGTGGTGGGCGAGGCGATAAGTCTTCGTGCGCCAGTTACTTACGCCGGAGGCCAAAGGCCCCGGCGTTTTCTTTTACAACGAGAGGACCGACAAGTGGAGCGGCAAACTGTCTTTTCCGGGCTCCAACCCACCGGCAACGTTCATCTGGGCAATTACCTGGGAGCGCTGCGCAACTGGGTGAAGCTGCAGGATTCGTACGATTCGGTCTACTGCGTTGTCGATCTTCATGCGATCACCGTTGATTACGACCCCAAGAAGTTTGAACAAGACCGGATCGAAGCGGCCAAGGTCCTTCTTGCCGTTGGCATCAACCCAAACAAGTCTCTCTTCTACTTCCAAAGCCAAGTACCGCAACACAGCGAGCTTGCCTGGATTCTGGGAACCATGACACCGACCGGGGTGCTCAATCGGATGACGCAATACAAGGACAAGGTCGCCAAAGGGGTGGCAGCCAACCTAGGGCTTTACTCATATCCAGTTCTGATGGCGGCAGACATACTCCTCTACCACGCCAACCTGGTCCCGATCGGTGACGATCAGCGGCAGCATTTGGAGATGACCCGAGACTTGGCTGAACGATTCAACAACAGATTTGGGGACGTATTCCCCATCCCGGATGCTCTGATCCCCGAAACGACCGCTCGGGTGATGTCCTTTGCCGATCCCACTTCCAAGATGTCGAAGTCGGATCCGAATGAGAAGAGCCGCGTGCTCATCCTGGACTCACCAGACGTTGTCCGCAAGAAGATCAAGTCGGCCATGACCGATTCCGACCCTGAGGTCAGGTTTGATCGTGAGCAGAAGCCGGGCATCTCAAATCTTCTGGAGATCATGTCGACGTGCACTGACCGCTCGATCGACAATCTTGTCGACGAGTACGGAAGCACCGGTTATGGCAGATTCAAGGAAGCTGTGGCAGAGTCCGTGATCGCAGAACTGGCATCGGTGCGCAGTGCGTATCAGCAGCTCGACGACGAAGAGGTTGCTCGGCTGATGCGCAAGGGCGCACTCGACGCCAGGACACGCGCAGAGGGTTTCCAGCAGATCGTGCGACGGGTCACCGGGCTGGCGCCCGTCTAGTTCTGACCCGACCGACTATTCGACGAGGATCGCCGTAATTGCGCTGACGGCGGCCTCGACTCCGAGCTCGGTGCTCGGAGTCAGCTCGAACCCGAGACCGAGATCTGACACCGGAATCGATACTGCATAAGCCAGGGCCGGGACCGGCCCGATCGTGGCGGTCATCCCAAGCAACGATTCTGGGCTGGCGTAGTGGGTCATCGCTGCTGGCTGCGTCGGGGCGGCACGCACCGGAGTTGTGGTTGTCTCAGTGACATCGACACTTGCGTCAACAAATATGACGAGGTCGAATCGGGTTATCTCCAAGGCAAGCTCAGGCGTCAGCTGTGATACCGCACGGATCTCCACGCCGGGGAGATCCAGCGCGCTGACCCGGGCGGCAACGACACGACCTGCGCCATCATCTGAGCGCAGGTCGTTGCCGTAGCCAATGACCAGGGATTTGGTCACCCTCTCTGTACCGAAGACACCAGATTGCCGTTGTGGTCGATCAAGCTCACGTCGAGTGGCATTTTGCCAACTGCGTGAGTTGAGCAACTCAGGCACGGGTCATACGCACGAATTCCTGCTTCAATCCGATTGAGGACCGGCTCGGGAATATCGTGGCCATCGACCCATTCTTTGGCGATCTGCAGAACCGTCGCATTCATCGGCAGGTTGTTCTGACCGGTGGCAATGATCATGTTCATTTCTTCGATGAGACCATGCTGATCCACGTTGTACTCATGGAACAGTGTGCCGCGCGGAGCCTCGGAGACGCCGACCGCATGACGGTGGTTGATCCCTGCGGTTGCCCGCACCATTGGATCGAGGATCGTGTCATCCTCCAAGAAGACTCGCATGAGTTCGGTCGAAGCAAGGATCTCGATCAGCCGGGCGTAGTGGTAGAAGAACGAGGAGTTCGCCGTACCTCCGGCTCGCTCCCGGTACGCCACCAGTGCCTCATCGGCGAGCGGAACGCCCATTGTCTTGCAGACGTTGAGTCTGGCCAGCGGGCCAACTCGATAGATACCTGCATTGATATTCTGACCATCGGCAACCATCGGCTTGAAGTAGGGGGACTGCAGATATGAGTCGACGCGGGTCGCCTCACCGATGTAGGTGCGATAGTCCGCAGGGTCGATGTTGTCGGCGACGGTGTTGCCCCCGGCATCGACAAAACGCAGATGACCGTCGTAGTTCTCCCAAGTGCCGGTGTCATTGGCCAGGCCAAGATGGAGGCTGGGGAACAGACCGAACGCAGCGATTTCTCGCTCCAACCCGCCAAGCATCCCGATGAACAGTTCTAGGGCAACCTCAGCAGTCTGTTGCGCCTCATCGAGACCGGCGAGCATCTTTGCGCGTGTCTCCTCAGTCATTGCATCGGCAATGCCTCCAGGAACGATCCCGGGGGAGTGAACCTTGCGACCTGCGATTGCCTCGATAACACCCTGACCGAAGCCGCGAAGTCGTATCCCGCGACGAGCCAATTCTGGCTCGGCACTCATCACGCCGAACACGTTGCGCACTGCGGGGTCGGCATCCCAACCAAGCAGCATGTCAGGTGAGCTCAGGTGGAAGAAGCTCAACGCATGGCTCTGGATGATCTGGCCACGATTGACCAGTCGTCGCAGCTTGACGCCTGTT
>JASJHC010000241.1:0-5641 GCA_033791245.1 Acidimicrobiia bacterium
CGTTGAGACCTACACGGAACCTGTGCCGCCTGCAGAATCAACAAGGACCGGCACGGAGTAGCCGCACCGGTCCCTGAGTGGATCCTGTGTCGCCCCGTCCTACCGCTTGTGTAGCGGTTGGAACTCACGGGTCGTCTCGCCGAGATAGATCTGACGAGGCCGTGCGATGCGGGTATCGGGATCCTCGGTCATCTCCTTCCAGTTGGCGATCCAACCGGGGAGACGTCCGATGGCGAACAACACGGTGAACATACGAACCGGGAAGCCAAGTGCTCGGAAGATGATGCCTGAGTAAAAGTCAACATTCGGGTACAGATTGCGTGAGGCAAAGTACTCGTCGTTGAGGGCAGCGTATTCGAGTTCCTCGGCGACCTTGAGCAACGGATCATCGCCCTTGACACGATCGAGGACATCGTCTGCGAACTTCTTGAGAATGCGAGCCCGCGGGTCGTAGTTCTTGTAGACACGGTGTCCGAAGCCCATCAGGCGGAAGTCATCGTTCTTGTCCTTGGCCCGAGCGATGTATGACTGAGTGGTGGCGTTTGGATCGTTGGCGATGTCGCTCAGCATCTCGATGACAGCTTGGTTGGCGCCTCCATGCAGCGGGCCCCATAGAGCGTTCATCCCGGCAGCGACGGACGCAAACAAATTCGCCTGGCTCGAGCCGACAAACCGCACAGTGGCGGTTGAGCAGTTCTGCCCGTGATCGGCGTGCAAGATCAACAGCACATTCAGCGCCTTGGCGATCACGGGGTCGACGTGGTAATCCTCGGTAGGGAGCGCAAACATCATGTGGAGGAAGTTCTCCACGTAGCGCAGGTCGTTGCGAGGGTAGATATAGGGGAAGCCAGTCGACTTCTTGTATGCAAAGGCCGCAATGGTCGGCATCTTGGCAAGGAGGCGCTGTGCGCTCTCGATCACCGACTCTTCATCGTTGGGGTTGTGATACTCCTCGTAGAACGTGGAGATGGCGTTTGTTGCGGACGAGAGGATGGCCATCGGATGAGCCTTCTTCGGGAAGGCGTCGAAGAAGCGCTTCATCTCCTCATTGAGAAGGCTGTGTCGTTTCATTGACGACTGCCATGCATCCAGCTGTGTCTTGTTCGGAAGATCGCCATACAGGAGTAGGTAGGCGACTTCGAGGAACGAGCAGCTGTTGGCTAGCTCTTCGATCGGATAGCCGCGATGGGTAAGAAGACCGGCGTTGCCATCGACATAGGTAATCGTCGAACGAGTCGATGCCGTGTTGGCAAATCCAGGGTCATAGGTGACGATTCCGTGGGTCGGCCGGAGTTTGGAGATGTTGAGGCCGTCGTTACCTACGTTGGCCTTGATCCCGGGGAGGTCGAGGGAATTCTCGCCGATTTGTAACGTTGCGCCTCGCTCGTCCATACTTTTCCCACAGCCCTTCGATACAGGTTCGTCTGGCCGCGATTGTAGTCAGACACAAGAAGTTTGGATTCTCGTGGTAGCTTTCGTGCTCGGAAGGAGACCGTCGTGCTCGATCTGAGGGGCAGGAGTCGGGTAGCCCCGATTTTGGACCCGATAGCGGCCGGCCTGGCAAAGGCTCGGCTCACACCCACCATGATCACGATCCTCGGATTGGTCGTGACTCTGGTCGGCGCGGCCTATATCGCAGTCGATCGGTATGCGCTCGGAGGATTTGTCGCAGGGGTCGGAGTGGCTCTCGATGCGCTTGACGGGCCACTGGCCCGGTATCAGGGAACGGCCTCAATACGTGGTGCGTTCATCGATACCATGGCCGACCGCTTCGGCGAGGTGGGTCTCTGGACCGGTCTTACCTTCAGCCTGCGTGCCGACGAAACCGGACTGATGCTGTGCCTTCTCGGTCTGGCGTTTTCCCTGCTGACGCCATACGTTCGCTCCAAGGCCGAGAGCTGGGGTGCCGAAGGAAGAGGCGGTTGGATGGGCCGTGGCGAGCGCATGATCCTGCTACTAGTCGGGCTGATGTGTACCGGGTGGGGCCTAAAGGTCCTCCACCCGATGCTGTGGATCTTTGTCGTGCTGTCCGGTCTCACGGTCGCACAGCGGAGCCGACGTACCTGGCAACAGCTCGGTGTAGAAGACGAATCAGAACGGGCCACCTAGCCACATGAAAGATCGGCTCGGGTTTCTCGTCTACAGGGTCTTCATCGGTGCGCTCGGCGTGCTCCCAGAAGGTGTAGTTGTCCGCGTCGGGGAGACTCTGGGGCGGGCCGCCTGGTACATCGCGCCGAAGCGCCGGCGCCTGGTGCAGAAGCATCTCCGTCGTGTCCTCGGGCCTGATGAGCCGGTGCGGCAGAGATCGAAGAAGAGTTTCGCCAGCTACGGGCGCTACTGGGCAGAGGTCTTCTGGCTTCGCCCTAACCGCAAAGAGCGCCTTGTAGCTGAGACCGAGCTTGTCAATGAGCAGGCCCTTCATGATGCTTTCGCCAAGGGCAAGGGAATGGTGCTGATCTTGCCGCACATGGGCAATTGGGAGGTAGCGGGTGCCATCGCGGAGTCGTTGGGAATGCCCGCACTTTCGGCCGCCGAGAACCTGCCCAATCCGTTGATTACCGATTGGTTCGTGAACATCCGCGCCATGGTCGGCATTGACATCGTGCTGACGGGTCGGGGCATGAAGGCCAGCGCTGCCTTGGCTCGTCGTCTCGCTGATGGTCAGACAGTCGCCCTCCTCGCAGACAGGGATGTCACCGGCCGGGGGATCCCCGTGACGTTCTTTGGCGAAGAGACAACGATGCCGCCCGGACCAGTTGCACTTGCCCTGCGGAGAGGGTCACCGCTTCTTGTCGTCGGCTCGTACTTCAAAAAGGGACGGGGCCATCGATACGTGATCTCGGACCCGCTTCGACTGCCCGAGGAGGGCACCAAGGAGGAACGTCTTGCCGCCGGGGTCCAGATGTTGGCGGCTGCCCTCGAAGACAAGATTCGCTTGGCCCCGGAGGATTGGCATCTCTTCGTGCCGAACTGGCCCTCCGATCGGGAGGAGTCGGAATGAAGGTCGCTTTGGTTTGCCCGTACGACATGGGAGCCCACGGTGGTGTGCAGGATCAGGTCGTGCGACTGTCAAGATGGCTAACTGAGGCCGGCCACCAAGCCGTGGTCATCGGCCCGGGGGAGAGCGATCTACCCGGATTTGTGTCGGCGGGACCGGTGACTGTTGTACCCGCCAACGGTGCGACGACACCGGTGGCGTTGTCGAAGAGCGCTGGTGCGCTCGTATTGGAGGCTCTCGACGATGTCGACGTCGCCCACATCCATGAGCCACTGATGCCCCAAGTGTCCCTTGTCGCTCTGCGCAAAGGATCGGTACCGTTGATCGGCACCTTCCACGCTGACACGTCCAAGCCTGCACAATGGGTTTACAAGCTCGGCAAACCGCTTACGTCCCGCTGGTTCTCCCGGCTTGCTGTGATCACCGCAGTGAGCCCGATCGCGGCCCACGTGGTCGCCGATACGGGACGTGTTCGCATTATCCCGAACGGCATCGACATTGCGTCGTATGCGCCCGGTGACAAGAGTCAGGGATCGGTAGTTTTCCTCGGGCGCAATGACGAGCGAAAAGGCCTACCGGTGCTGTTGGCCGCCTGGCCCAAGGTCCGTGAGACACATCCTGCCGCGACTCTGACCGTCGTCGGTGCAGAGCAACCGGGCGCCAGCATCGAAGGAGTGCATTTCGCAGGCCGCGTCTCTGAGGAGTCGAAGCTGCAGTACCTGAAAGAGGCTCTCGTGTACTGCGCCCCGAACCTGAGCGGTGAGAGCTTTGGGATTGTCGTGGTCGAAGCGATGGCCGCGGGTTGCGCCGTTGTTGCCAGCGGGCTACCCGCCTTTGTACGTGTGGCCGGCGATGCGGCGCGTTTTGTGGCACCAGGAGATGCCTTCGGTCTCGCCACCGAAATCAGCAGTCTGCTCTCCGATCAGACGGCGGCCCGCGCCTTGCGGTCAGCCGCTCTCGAACAGGTGCAGCAGTACCGCGGTGAGGTGGTTGCCTCTGCCTACATCGAGGCATACGAGGATGCGCTCGCCAACTAGTAGCCACCCTCCTAGTTACGATTAGCGGATGGACACTGCGAATCTTGTGGTTGCGCACGGAGCCGGCCACGGTCGGATAACCCTGAACAGGCCAGAGCGGCGCAATGCGTTGAGCTTGGCCCTCCTGGAGGAACTCGACGACGCGCTGGAGACCCTGGGAGACGATCCGGCTGTGCGCACGATCATCATTGAAGGAGCGGGTCCAGTCTTTTCGGCAGGTCACGACCTCGGTGAGATGATCGATAGGGACGCAGTTTTCTACGATCAACTGTTCACGACCTGCACCGACGTCATGGAACGAGTCCAACGGGTGACCAAGCCTGTGATTGCCAAGGTACATGGCATGGCCACGGCGGCCGGATGTCAATTGGTAGCTGCCTGCGATCTGGCTGTGGTCAGTCAGGAGAGTCGTTTTGCAACCCCTGGTGTCTCCATCGGGCTGTTCTGCTCGACGCCCATGGTCCCGGTATCGCGAGCGATCGGAAGGAAACGAGCATTGCAGATGCTGTTTACCGGTGACCCCATCGACGCGATGACTGCTTGCGATTGGGGTCTCGTCAACCAAGTCGTTCACCTGTCCGATCTAGAGCAGGAGACCGTCGCTCTGGCCGACCGCATTGCAACATTCAGCAGCCAGATCATCGCGGTCGGGAAGCGAGCGTTCTACCAGCAGATCGACGAACGGCAATCTGCTGCGTATGAGATTGCGGGCCCCATCATGAGCAGCAATGCTCTGCACCCAGACGCTCAAGAGGGGATGGGAGCCTTCCTCGACAAGCGCCAACCCCGGTGGCAGGACCGCTAGAGCCTGAGGGGCGGGTTGAGCAAAATGCCGTGCGGCTGCCCAAAGGGCAGCCGATGCCTCGGGGGTCCGCAACGCCCTGTACACTTGATGTATTGGACAGTAACTAGGAGCTAGAGATGAACAGACCAGCGTCTGAACGAGGTACTGACCTTGTCAAAAGAGGGCTTGCTGAGATGCTCAAAGGTGGCGTCATCATGGATGTCGTCAACGTCGAGCAGGCTCGTATCGCTGAAGAGGCCGGTGCGGTCGCGGTGATGGCTTTGGAACGAGTCCCCGCTGATATCCGGGCCCACGGCGGAGTTGCGCGCATGGCCGACCCATCGATCGTGCAACAGATCGTCGAGGCCGTCTCGATCCCGGTAATGGCGAAATCCCGCATCGGGCATTTTGTAGAAGCACAGGTACTGGAATCCCTCGGCGTCGATTACATCGATGAGTCCGAGGTCCTTTCTCCTGTGGATGACAATCACATCGACAAGTGGAATTTCACCGTGCCGTTTGTGTGCGGCGCCAAAGATCTCGGCGAGGCACTGCGGCGCATCGGCGAGGGTGCCGCCATGATCCGTACCAAGGGCGAGCCGGGGACTGGCAACGTCATCGAGGCTGTAAAGCACATGCGCAAGATGAACAGACAAATCCGCCGCCTCACCGTCCTCGACGAGAACGAGCTGATGGCAGCTGCCAAAGACCTGCAAGCGCCGTTCACATTGGTCAGGGAAATCGCTGAGACGGGCAAGCTGCCTGTGGTCAACTTTGCGGCCGGCGGCATCGCAACACCTGCCGACTCTGCGCTCATGATGC
>JASJHC010000242.1:0-4736 GCA_033791245.1 Acidimicrobiia bacterium
TTTCGATTCTGCGATCAACACCATCAGATCGAAGAAGTGGCAGCATTTCTCCACCAGCGTGCCGCCGGTGTTGCGGTTGAACCTGTTCCAGTTCTCCACTTTCTCGAGGAACGGGAACCGGTGTTCCCGGATGGCCACCATTTTGATGTTGCCGGCACTGCCCGCGCGCACCTCGTGGATCAGGGCCTGAATCGGTGGCTTGTACCGATACTCGAGACCCATCCACACGACCCCACGATGGCCCTCGGCCGCGTCGAGAATGCGTCTGCATTCCGCGACCGAGGTCCCCAGTGGCTTCTCGACAAGCACATGCACACCCGCCGCAAGGATGTCCTCCATGATGTCGGCGTGCGTGTGATTCGGCGAAGCCAGCACTACGGCATCGCAGATCCCCGCCGCCAGCAGATCGGTGTGGCTCTCAAACACCATGGAGTCGTCAATACCGGCGGCGTGCTTGCCGTACTTGCGAGAGGTCACATCAGGATCGGAGATCGCCACAACCTCGGCTCTGGCGATCGCGTTCACGTTGTTGATGTGCTCGAGGCCCATCATCCCGGAACCGATCACGCCGTACCGAATCACGTCACTCATTTGGCTCTCCTGTTGCCGGGCTCGCTACTTGATCCCGAGGTACTCGTCGGTCAGCGCAACCGCCTCGGCACCCGTTGCCTGCATTTCCAACGAGGCGCGCACCGCATCGATCGTCTCCGGAATCGTCACCGACTCCTGCGGGATGTTGATGGCGAACACGACATCGTCACCGGAAAGACCGACGGTCTCTTCGAACAGACCGATCTCGTACATGTCACCACGCGGGTACTCCATGTAGCGAGCCCACTGGAACAGCGATGTGTTCGAGTTGAATCCCTCGTCGATGCGGACGACCATGATCCGCGGATACGCCTCGAAGGCGGCAACGGCCTCCTCGACCGACATCTTCTCCTTCGGCGATACCGAGATGGTGATGATGTGGCCGTGGGTGACCGGGGCGTGCACCAGCAGGCCGGTGGCATCGACGTCTTCCATGATGTTCATGAGGTCAACAGCTTGGTGGTTTGGGATGGCCTCCATCTGCAGCACGTTGGTGAGACCGCGATGGATGTCGCCCGGATCGGCAACACGACGAATGATCGTGATGAACGTCTTCGAGACCCCGACAGCCTTGTGGATGGCGTCGATCGAACGGATGAGACCTGTCGTGTTGCACGAGGTCAGCTTGAGGTAGTCGACCCCGAGACCCTTCTCGTAGTTGACGGTCCCATGGAAGAAGACGTCTGCAACCTCCGCCGACTCGCCACCCTGGAAAACGGCATTGACCCCGGCAGCGACATACTTCTCTTTGTTCTTGGCGCCAATCCCGCCTGGTGCAGAGTCGAGCATGATGTCGACCTCACCCAGCAAGTCATCAAAACCGCCGGACACCGGAATACCGGCTTCCTCGAGACCCTGTTCTGAGCCAGGAACCGCGGCAAACAGCTTGAACGGCATGCCGCGCTCTTTGAGCGCACGCACAGCCATCGTTGGAGCAACGTCGGCAACACCGACCAGTTCCATGTCCTCTTGCATCGCCACGCCTGCGGCGAGGCGATTCCCGATAACTCCGTAGCCGGCAACGCCGACCTTTACCTTGCTCATCTCCTGCTCCTTGTTGGGTTCTACAGGTCGACTACTGGGATTCTCCAGCATTCGGCCAACGCCTCTAATTCCTCGCGATACTCACCGTAGACAATGCCGAAATGGTGTTCGAGACCCTCTCTCATGATTGTCGCCGTGACCTCGGGTGCCGGTCGGTCGAACTCGACCACGCCTGCAGTGCCCGAGAACGCCAGCGGCGCATCAAGCATCGTCCCGCCCCCAATCACGAGGGAGTGCACCCCACCGGCCTGGCTCAACCGAGCCAATGTAACTCTCCCGGGCCGCAGCGCAAACTCATTGAGCAGCGGCATATTCCGGTTCGAGTGAACGGTCCCGGTGGCGGAACCATCGTCGGGCGCCATATGCATAGGAGCCAGCCCGCAATGCCACAGCACCCCCGTGGTGCCCGCCGTGTCCATATCGACCAGGTCGGCCACAAACGACGGTTCACCGGCGATATGCTGCAACAACAGCGCGGTCACGTTCCCGTAAACGTCCGCCTCGCAAGTTCCGGGGACCCCGTCGTCAATCAACATGCTCTGCGGTGAGCAGGCGGCTCCGCCGTACTCGGTAAAACACTCCGGCCAGCAGCGAGTGGCCACTCCCGACCACCCGCCCTCCGCGATCAGGCCCTTGAGACCGCCATAGAGACTCAGCGACTTGTCGAGAGATTGTTGGTCGAGGTCGTCAAGACTCCCCAACGCTGCAGTCGCCCGCGACCGGGTGGCGGCAACGGCCGCAGGCTCGACAGCGGCCGCCTCCCGAAACAGGTCTTCGAGCTCCTTCCGCTCCACTACGACCCCGGTGACACCCGAGAGTTCTTGCGGGTCGTAGCCACACGGGTCGAACCCAACTGGGTGATCACCGATAACGCCGATCGTTGTCCCGGCCATCTTCGAGGCGACCACAGCTGCCCTGGCGGCGGCTGCAACCGACGTCTCTTTGGGATCCCGCCGGTGCGACGGCTGCTGGGCAATGTTCTCGCTCAGCAGACGAGTTATGTCGTCGACCGCGCCACCATCGTCGGCATACCGATGCACATAGCCGAAATCACTGCCGGCGTTGACGAGCGCATAGGCAGCAAGATTGATACCGCAGAAAGAGTTCAGCCGGAGCCGGCCTCCGGTGCGTTCTTCGGGGAACGACCACAGAATGATCGGAGCGTCAAACCGCGCTCCGATGGCTTCGGTCATTGAAGAGTCGGTGAAAGACACCTGGAGCAGGAGAAGTGCATCGAGATGATCCCCCTCAAACTGGCCAAGCGCCCGCTCAGTGGTCTCGGCGTCAAAGAGCAACTCCCCATCGCCCAGCAATTCAGCGTCGAGATCTTGCAGGGTGACCATCGCTGCCGCGGCGACCTCTACGGCATATGGAACATCAAAGGTTGGCCGGGCCAGGGCGAGAACGCCGATCCTCTTCCGGGAGGGTGTCATCTTCTCTACTCGTACGGGGTGTCGTCCCAGAAGGCCTGGAACTTCCCAAGACCAACATCAGTGTACGGATGAGCGAAGGAATCCCGGAACACCGGCATACCGGCGGTGACGATGTCTGCGCCGCTCACCGCCGAGTTGACGATCTGCCGCGCATTGCGGGCAGCGGCGACGATGATTTCGGTTTCAAAGCCAAACGTGTTGCGGATCATGGTGACTTCATCGACGAAGTGGGTGACCTCCTCGCCGTTACTCTCCTTCCATCCGATAAACGGGGATACATAGGCCGCACCCATCCGCATCGCCTGCAGCGCCTGCGCCGCCGAGAAGACGAGTGTCAGATTCGACTTGATGTCCGCGGCGGCGAGTTCGAAGACCGCCTTGAAGCCCGGCTCGGTTGCAGGCAGCTTGATGACGAAGTTGGGCGACATGGCAGCAAGCTTCTTGCCTTCTTTGACCATCTCGGTCCAGTCGTCGAGATGGGGATTGACCTCAACGGAAATTGGCTTGTCCGTTCCCGCAAAGATCTCGGCGATCTCGGTAATCACCGTCATGAATGGCTTGCCGGATACCTGAACATGACGCGGGTTGGTGGTGACACCGTCGATGTCCCACATCTCTAGCGCGTACTTGATCTCGTCGGTCATTGCGCTGTCTAGAAAGAACTTCATTTCATCTCCGTAGCTTGGCTAGTGGTTGTCGAGGGTCTTCTTCACGTTCTCTACTGTCACGTCGCTCACCCGCTCGTTTGACTCGGTGGTCAGACCGGCGATGTGCGGGGTGAGAACCACGTTGTCGAGGTCGGCGAACATCTCAGCTGCGGTTGCGGTGAGGGGCTCGGTTTCGAACACGTCGAGTGCCGCGCCCGCAATGTGCCCGTTGCGGATGGCGGCAGCGAGAGCGGCGTCGTCAACGACCCCGCCGCGGGAAGTGTTAACGACGATGGCGCCCGATCTCATGGTGCCGAGGCTATCTGCGTTGATGAGGTGCCGGGTGGAATCTGTGAGCGGAACATGAAGGCTGATCGCATCGGACCGGGCCAGTAGGTCGGCGAGATTGTCGACGCGGGTGACACCGGTCCACGCCGGATCATCAGCAGCCAAGAACGGATCGAAGGCGGCCACCGTCATGCCAAACGCGGTGGCGCGTTCCGCCACTAGTCGGGCAATACCGCCCAGACCGACCAGCCCCAACGTCTTGCCGCTGGTCTCACGTCCCTGGAGCGCTCCACGCGGCCACGCCCCATCGACCATCCGATCCCGTGCCTGATAGGCGCCGCGGAACAACATCATCACCGATGCGATCACATACTCGGCGACTGCTCTGGTATTGGCGCCTGTAGCCGGGTGGACCGCGATGCCTCGCCGCTGGCACGCGCCCATGTCGATGTTGTCCAGCCCAACTCCGAGTCGTCCCACCACTCGCAGCCGGGGTGCGGCTGTCAGTAGCTCGTCATCTACCTGGGTGCGGTTGCGCACGATGATCGCTTCGGCGTCTGCCACTGCAGCCAGAAGAGCGGATCGCTCATCTACCAGCTCGGGATCAAACAAGACCTCGTGCTCTGCCCTCAATGGAGCCAGCGCGGCTTCGTTCATGAATTCAGATACAACAACCAGTGGCATCGTCACCTCGTCAGGTTCATCGCGTCCCATCGATGAAACCGGTTCCGTT
>JASJHC010000243.1:0-3401 GCA_033791245.1 Acidimicrobiia bacterium
AAGGGTTGGGGTCCGTTCAAGCGCTACGACGTTGACTTTGCCAAGGAGACGGCGATCGGCGAGCTCGGCAAGATGGGGATCGACATCCGTGACCCCGACCAAACGGTCGGGACGTTGTCGGGTGGCGAACGCCAGTCCGTGGCAATTGCCCGGGCGGTGTACTTCGGCGCCAAGGTGCTGATTCTCGACGAGCCGACTGCGGCTCTCGGTGTCAAGCAAGCCGGTGTGGTCCTCAAGTACATCTTGCAGGCTCGCAACCGCGGGATCGGTGTGATCTTCATCACACACAACCCGCACCATGCGTACCCGGTGGCGGACCACTTTGTGATCCTGCGCCGCGGCACGGTGTACGGCGACTTCACCAAGGAAGAGCTACCGCTCGAGCAACTGGTCCAGATGATGGCCGGCGGCGCCGACCTCGAGGTGCTCCAGCACGAGTTGGAAATAGCATCGCGTGAAGGCGAAGAAGGAGCCGAGTCCTTGGCCGAGACGGCTCAGGCGATCAGCTCGGAACTGGAAGAAATCGGAGACAAGTAGGTGGACCTGGTCGTGATCGGGCGTGGTGTCCGGTCACGACCCCAGTCCCCATTCTCGAACGACCTCGACAGCGTCTGTCGTCAACAGGATCCCTCCCTGGTGGCTGCGTCTCCCTTCGATCATCTCGACTGTGGCTTCGGCGTACTGCTCGGAAGGGGTGGTCTCCCATGTACTTCCCTCGAACCACGCTGCGTCGGCCGCGAACCCTTGGGCGCGAAGAAAGTCGGTTCTCAATTCGCGTTGCTCGGGGCAAGTGAATTCGAGATGGTGGGCGAACTCATGCATCAACTCGCTGCGCAGCGTCGCCGGGGTTCCCGGGACCCGCACCGCCAGGGTTGCTGTATCCGGCCGGTACTCGGCCCGGGTGTCCAATTCCCATGCGGCTTCGAGGGTGACCGACGGAAAGCAGTCATGGCGGGCGGGTACCGCGGCAAGGAAGTCATCCCAGGCCTCATCGGCGAGGGCCCGCAGATCATCCGGGACACTCTCGGCGTGGAGCAGTTCGGGCGTCGTGGTGGTGCATGCCGAGGCTCCGATGGCGACGGCGAGCAGGAGGGATGCGAAGTTTCGATACACGAGACGACAATACTGATCTGTCCGTGCTCCGGAGGTGAGTATGACCAAGTCGGTTGAGTGTGTATTGCCCGCCCGGGCAAAGCTGGGAGAGTGCCCGGTCTGGAGTGTTGGGCAGGGTCTTCTCTATTGGGTCGACATCGACGGCTGTGCGGTCCACTCCTTTGATCCCGACGCCGGGACCGACCGGGTGTGGCAGTTGGAGGTACGACCGTCCGCCATCGCGAGGACCAACGATCCAGAGCGGTTGCTGGTTGCCGCCGAAAACGAGTTGGCCTGGTTGCAACTAGACACCGGTGAGCTGGTCACGTGGGTGACCCTCGAGGTGTCAAAGGAAGGGGTTCGTCTCAACGACGGGCGGTGTGATCCGGCGGGCCGGCTGTGGATCGGCGGTATGTACGTGCCGACATCGGCGATGCGATTCGAGGCGTTCTTGCACCGGGTTGAGCCCGATGGCACCTTCGTCACGGTTCGCGACCAGGTTGGTTGTGCCAACGGTTCGGCGTTCTCTCCAGATGGGTCGGTCATGTACTGGGCCGACACTCTCCATGAGAAGGTGTGGGCGTACGACTACGACCTTGACACCGGGGAACAGCACAACCAGCGGGTGTTTGTCGACTTTGCGCCGCTGCCGGGAAGACCGGACGGGGCCTGTGTCGACGAGACCGGTTGCTACTGGATTGCCTGTGTAGGCGGCTTTGCCATCCTGCGGATTACCCCAGCCGGCAAGGTGGATCGGACGATCGAATTGCCGGTGAAGCGGCCGACCATGCCGGCCTTTGGTGGCCCCGGATTGGGGACGGTGTTTGTAACCAGCATCGGGGAGCGCGAGCCAGGGGCCGACGGCCCCGGTGAGCACGGCGGCATATACGCCTTCGATCCTGGGGTGTCCGGGCTGCCCGAGCCCAAGTTCGGCTGAGCGATCCTCCAACCTGCCCGGAGGCAGGCGGGGTGGATCGGACGGACATAGTCCGGCCGAGGAGGCGGAGCCACCACGAGCCCGAAGATCTGACACCGTTCGGAGGCTTGGCCGCGTTTGTGCCGCGCCTCCATGTGGTTGCGGTCGGTTGAGGGCTCTCCCAACGGGCTCCTGGGGTGGCAGTAGGGTGTCGGATATGGAAGTTCTACGGCTCCACGGTGCTGGCGATACCAGGTTGCATTCGGAACCGGAACCGGTCCCGGGCCCCGGTGAGGAACTCGTTCGCGTTACTGCGGTGGGTCTATGCGGCTCCGACCTGCACTGGTTCGAAGCCGGCAGCATCGGCGAGGATCGGGTGCGGGATCCGTTTGTCCTTGGCCACGAGATGGGTGGCGTCATCGCGTCGGGAGCGAGGGCAGGTGAAAGGGTCGTTGTCGAGCCGGCAAACCCCTGCGGACAGTGTGAGGTCTGTCGAGCCGGAGACAGCAATCTGTGTCAGCGGGTGGAGTTCTGTGGCCACTACCCAACACCAGGAGGCCTGTCCACGTTCATTGCCTGGCCGCAGCATTTACTGCTTCCGGTCCCCGACACCATCGCAGGCGATGATGTGGCGTTGCTAGAACCTCTCGGGATTGCGCTGCACGCGATCGATCTGAGCCACTTCCGGGCAGGCATGCGCGTTGGCGTCTATGGCTGTGGCCCGATAGGTCTGTTCCTCATCCGGGCGTTGTGCGCCGCGGGCGCGGGGTACATCCAGGCATCTGATCCGCTGCCACATCGTCTGGAGGCGGCGCGCTTCTCTGGGGCCGACGACGTCCGACTCACGGACGTCGATGGCCAGCCGGAGGGTGTGGAGTACTGGGGGCCTGTTGATGTCGCCTTTGAGTCGGCCGGCGAGGACGCCGCGGTCGAGACCGCCTTGCGCACCGTGCGTACCGGAGGAAGGGTTGTGATCGTGGGCATTCCGGGCAACGACCGCACGTCTTTCGGTGCGGCCCTTGCTCGTGAAAAGGGTCTCACCATCGTCATGTCGCGACGGATGAAGCAGCAGCACATGCACCTAGCTATAGATCTTGTCGACCGTGGTGAGATCGATCTCTTGAGCATGATCACATCGCGCTTTCCGCTCTGCCAAGGTCCGGAGGCATTCGCCGAGCTGGTAGGTCGGTCGGGTCTGAAGATTGTGGTCAAGCCCTCCGATTGACTGTGCCACTACTTGCATTGTCCGTCGATCGCACAGTTTGATTCCGTGGCGGATAGGTTGGTGGCGCGGGTCGAGGTCGCTGCCCGGCGGGGAGTACCGGCAGGGAGATCCCATTGGAGAGGGAGCAAGCGGTAATCACTCCGCCCCTCATCCTTGCCCGCCGTCAAG
>JASJHC010000244.1:0-15372 GCA_033791245.1 Acidimicrobiia bacterium
TTCAGCGCCTTCAGAGCGTCCGATCCAGTTGGTCTGCATCGTCTTGATTGGGTCTGGCCAGTCGATGCCTTCAAAGCTGAGCAACTCATCGGCATACTTGGTGAGACCAAAGAACCACTGTTCCATGAGTTTCTGAATGACAGGCTGGCCGTTGCGCTCGTCCTTGCCATCGATGACCTGCTCGTTGGCCAGCACGGTCTGCAGCGTCGGTGACCAGTTCACCATCGCTTCGCCGCGGTAGGCGATATCGCTCTCGAACATCCGCTTGAAGAACCATTCGGTCCACTTGTAATACGACGGATCGCAGCTGACGGCTTCTCGCTCCCAGTCGAACATCGCTCCCATCGATCGCAGCTGATGGCGCATTCTCCCAATGCTCTCCGATGTCCACTTGGCGGGGTGCACGTTGCGTTGCACCGCAGCGTTCTCGGCGGGGAGACCAAAAGCATCGAAGCCCATCGGGAACAGGACATTGAAGCCCTTCATCCTCATGAAACGAGCCCGAGCATCTGACGGTGTCATTGCATACCAATGACCCATATGGAGGTCGCCAGAGGGATATGGAAGCATCGTGAGGGCGTAGTGCTTCGGCTTGGACCAATCAACCTTGGAGCGGTAGAGACCCTGTTCTTCCCACGTTGCTTGCCAGCGCCGTTCAATTTCGTTGTGTTGGTATTCCATGAGTGCCTCGGGATGTCGAAGCCGACATGGTAGGTCTTTGCTGTCGAGGATCGGTCATGTTTGGCCGCACGCAGCGTTGGGCCGTTACGCTGCAGGCTCGATGTATGACACTGCACCTGCCGCTGACCTGCTGCGAGCTGCCGGGATCGACCCGGACAGCCTTGCGGAGCTGATGCCGCACGTCGACCCGGCGGCCGTGAAAGTTCGGGTGGCTCGAGCGTGGTTCCGTCGCATCTGGGCGAAAGGGATCGTCGCAGTAGCGCTTCCTACCGGTGTCTACGTGCAGCCCAACGTCATGGAACGATTCCGCTCTGGCCTGGAAGCCGGACGATGGGGCCCGTTGATCGTGCATGAGTTGATGCACATCGAGCAGTGGAGGCGGTTGGGTGTGTTCCGCCACGCGACGCAATACACATCCGACTACGTCCGGGGCCGCTTCCAGGGGTTCGGACACTGGGAGGCGTATCGGGCGATCCGGCTTGAGGTCGAAGCCCGTGACGCTGCGTCCCAAATCGGTGGCGGTGGGATGCGATGAAGGAGAGCGGTCCCTACCTGCCCGGATCCGTCTGGACCTATCTCGACGCTTTCGGGCTGTTCGTTGCAGGGCTTTTCGGGTCACTGGTCGCTATTGCACTCGGGGTGGCGGTAAACGGGGGAGAAGAGCTCGCCGATGTGCCGCTGTTGATCACCTCGAGCCTTGGCCAGGCAGTAGTGCTGGCGGCAATCCTCATGTACATGTCGCGGTCAAGGGGCACCGATTCCTGGGAGCTTGATTTCGGCTGGCGGTTTGAGTCATCGGATTGGCTGGGACTGGTATTCGGTATGGCTCTGCAGCTTGGTGTGACGATCTTTGTGTTGTTGCCGTTGGCGTGGCTGTTACAGATCGATGATCCACCGCAGCAAGACGTTGCCGATATCGCAGCAGGCGTATCGTCGATAGGGGGTCGCATCGCGATCTTGCTGATTCTGGTCGTGGTGGCGCCGGTATCGGAAGAGTTGCTCTATCGCGGCGTTCTCCTCGGTCGCCTGCGTCGGTCGTATTCGGCACACACCTCCGTAGTGGTCAGTGCTGCGATCTTTTCCGCTATCCATCTAATCGATCCAAACGCTGCCTTCGTTGTGCCGGGTTTGTTCGTGATTGGACTGGTTCTTGGATATCAGGCGCTCAAGACCGGCCGGATCGGTTTGTCGATCATGACGCACGCTGGTGTCAATCTCCTTGCCGCGATCGCCTTGCTGCTTGGTCTTGACGTCTGACGTAGGTCTTCCCAGAGCCGTGACGTCCTGATAAACCTGTGGTTGGTGCTGATCCCGTAACGACGGATTGGATATTGGAGTCCTCGTGCCGTCTCGCTACTGGGTTGCGGTCGCCGGATTGATCGCGGCCTCGGTCGCTGCATCGTTGTGGTTTGGTGGTTCGTCGCCAGCTCCGGCGCCGCTGCTACTCGACCCACCGGCTGACCACGGACAGTCGATAACCGTGCATATTGCCGGCGAGGTCGTCAGACCAGGTCTTGTAGAGGTCAGCGCCGGATCGCGAGTCGCCGACGCGGTGGCTGCTGCGGGCGGTTCGACGAGGAACGCAGACCTCGCCCGGGTCAACCTTGCCGCCGAGGTTCGCGATGGAGAACAGATTGTTATCGCTGGTCAGTCCACTGGGGCGGGGCCGGGTGCGGTAACCGATGATGGATTGGTCCGTATCAACGTCGCTTCCGCTGGGGAACTTGAAGAACTCCCTGGAGTCGGACCCGTTCTGGCTGGCCGGCTCGCCGCCTATCGAGACGAGCATGGGCCATTTGGGGCAGTGGAGGATCTCCTCGATGTCCCCGGTATTGGTGAGGGCAAATTGGAAACGCTGCGTGACTCGGTAGCCCTGCCCTGAAAGGCATCCGGCTGCCGACCGGGCCGGGCAGGTCAGCAATGGTGGTCGCCGTCACCATCTGGGTTGGTGCGTTGGGTGGTGCCCATCTACCGGCGATCGCAGGTCTGCTGGTTGTCACTGCCGGGTTGGTGCTGGCGGGTGCGATGCAACAGCCGAGAGTCGCTTTGGTTGTCGTGCTGGGGATCGGCCTCTTTTCCGGAAACGCAGCCGCGCAACGGGTGGAGTCAACGCTTGGCGCAGAGCTGCCCCAGGGACGGGGAGTGGTGCTCGGTCTCGCTCTCACCGACCCCGATCCATACGGTGACCGACACAGGTTCGTCATTCAGCCAGATCGGTGGGAAGCCGACGGGTGGCAGGCGATCTGGTCCGGTCCGCCACTTGTGGTTGTTACGGAGAGCGCAGCCGTAACCGCTGGTGACCGGGTGCGGGTTGTCGGGCTACTCCGCGAGCAGCCACATCTGGTGCGGGGAGACGCCGTTGCTGGACGCCTGGTGGCTACCCAGGTCGATGTTGTCGCCACCACCGACTCAGCCGTGATGAGGGTTGGAAATCTGGTCAGAGACAGGGTGCGAACCCAGCTTGTGGTCTTGTCGGGTTCGCCGGAGGCTGCCCTGCTGGCCGGATTCCTCATCGGTGACATTGCGGCGTTGCCGCGCGCCGACAACGAATCGCTGCGCAGAGCCGGGCTAACCCACTATGTGGCTGTGTCCGGGAGCAATGTTGCTCTGGTATTGGCTGCCTGGTGGCTGGTGCTGGGGCCAACCGGCGCAGGGGCTCGGCTCAGGGCAGCTACCGCTTTGGTGGTCCTCGCCGTGTTTGTGGTGGCGACACGGTGGGAGTCTTCGGTGATCCGGGCGGCGACTATGGCCGGTCTTGTTCTTGGGGGAAGGGCAGCCGGGGTCCCTGTAGACGCCTGGATGGCGCTGGGTGGTGCCATCAGCATCTTGATAGCCGTCTCAGGTGACCTGGCATACAACGTTGGGTTCCAACTCTCGGTTGCCGCTACCGCCGGGGTGTTGCTCGGCTTTCGTATCTTTGGTGACAGGCGGCCCCGGGTCTTGTGGGGTGCTCTGGCCACGACCGTGTCAGCACAGATGGCGGTGGTTCCGCTGTTACTCGTTCACTTTGGGACTATCCCTTTGCTGTCGCCGGTGGCGAACCTATTGGCAGCACCGTTGGTTACCGTGGCCACAGCTTTGGCCGGAGCAGGAGTGATAGTCGGTTGGGAGGCGCCGCTCCGCCTCGCCGAGTGGTGCGCCGGGCTTGTACTGGCGGTGGCAAGGGTGGCCGGAGAATGGCCTCAGCTCGACGTCACCGCCACCTTGGGGGTTGCCGGGGTACTTGCTGCTGTATGGAGAACGCCGCTGCGTGGCGTGGTTGTAGCGGGCGGGATTGGATTGGCTCTGCTTGCGGCGGTGCCGCCCGGACCACCCGACGTTCCAACCATGGTGTTTCTCGACGTTGGGCAAGGTGATGCGGTGTTGTTGCGTGATCCCACTGGGGCTGTCGCTCTTGTCGACGGCGGGCGCGACTCTGCGGTGCTAGCTGCTGGCTTGCGGCGTCACGGGGTTGGCAGGCTTGACCTTGTGGTGGCTACTCACGGGGATGCGGATCATGTTGGCGGATTGGCCGGTCTCTTCAGTGACATCGAGGTCGAGCACCTGTGGGTTGCCGACCATATGGAAGCGGGTGATTTGCTGGACCAGGTGGTGGCCGAGGCGGCTGATTCGGGGACTATGGTTTCGGCGGTCTCGACCGGCTCGTCCGCACATCTCGGCGACTATGTGATTGAGGTGTTGTCGCCGATGCGACGCTATGCGGGAGGCAACGATGGCTCGGTTGTGTTGTGGGTGACGGTGCGTGACAAGACGGTTCTCTTGCCTGGCGATATCGGGGCAACCGCACAGCGAGAATTGCCGGCTCTACACCCAGATCTAATGCTGGTTCCACACCATGGTTCGGCGACAACTGATCTGGGGTGGCTAGCCACCACGCTGGGCGACTGGGCTGTGATCAGCGTCGGCGTCAACACCTACGGGCACCCTGATCCCGGTGTGATGGCAACGCTCAATGAGGAAGGGGTAGCTCCGTTGCTGACCAGAGATCATGGCGATATTGAGGTGCCGTTCGGCTAGCGGTGTCAGTGGCGGACCTTGTCATCCCAGGAGGCTACGCTCGTCCCCATGAAGCCACTCGTTGTGATAACCGGACCTCGTGAGGCGGGTCCGGGAGAACGTGATCTGATGATGCACCGGGCGGCGGCGGCTCTCGAGCAGCTTGGTGTGGAGAACCCGACTCGGATTGACGTGCCGCCCAAGGGCACTGGCAGCGACGATGGGGCTGAGGGAACCCTCCGGGGACCGGTCCAAGAGATCGTCCCTGCACTGCAGAGTGGCTCCTTGTTTGGGGGAGCCGATGGTGTGTTGGTTGTCGACGCCAATTCTCTACTCAAGGCCGAGGCCGAGGTCATCGCTGAGTTGTTGGATCTTTCTTCTGGCGAGGATGCTGTCTGTGTCTTCGTGGCCACGGGAGCAATCCCGGCACCGCTCGGTACCTTGCTCCGGAAACGGGGAGAGAAAGTCTCGGTCAGCCGCATTACCGAGAGGACCGCAGGTGAGTGGTTGGGGCAGGCAGCCCGTGACCGCGGTCTGAAGATCGATAGGGAAGCCTCGTCGGTGCTGTTGCACCGGTTTGGAACCAACGTGGCTGCCCTTGGGCAAGCGCTCGATCAGCTGGCGGTCGATGGCCCCGCTGTCGATGTCGAGTCGGTGCGTAGCCGCTTCAAGAATCGACCCGACGAACCAATGTGGCACTACGTGGACTCGGTTGTTGCCGGCAATCATGGTGATGCGCTGCGTCGGCTCGCCGACTTTCTCCAGCACGGGCATCCGCTACAGCTGCTGGCTTTTCTTCAGAATGCCGTGCGACGTCGGGCGCTGGCCGCAGCAGCCCCGGACTACGACAGCTTCCTCGAATGGGATGGGGGCCGGGCCGGTTGGGCCATGGAAAAGGTCTGGAAGCAGCGGAGCCGCGTCAAGGGATCAGACCTGCGGCTGGCTCTGGGTGCGTTGGCTCGCGCTGACCTACAGATGAAGACTGCGCCGGAAGCTACTCATCGTGTAACCATGGAACGGCTGACCGTTGCGATGTGTCGCTGGTACGGAGGAGCACGTCGTCGCTAGCGACGTTCTGCTGCCTAGATGACAGAGGTCTGGAGGTAGCCGTCGTCGTCGATCCATGCTGTGATCGTGACTGTTTTGCCGTTGCGACTGTGCCACAGCAAAACCACCATGCTGTTGTCGTCTTCGACTGAATGGCTGCCTTGCCACTTATTGTTGAGGGCAAAGTCGCCGATGCTGATCTCACCATCATCGGACGCAAACGTGACCCAACCGCCGTCGGTGTCAACGGTCGTTGACTGCTCGGATGGAGCGGGGTCGACAGGATTGCCTTCCTCGCCAGGAGCGGCCGTTGTGGTTGTCGTCGGTGGAACTGTGGTTGTAGGGGGAGGAGCCGTTGTCGTCGTTGTTGCTGCTGGTGGTGTGGTTGTTGTTGTTGTTGTCGTCGTTGTGGTGGGACCTGCTGTGGTTGAGGTTGGCACGGTGGTCGACGTAGCAGGAGCGACCGTCGTGGTGGGGTCATTGGGGACGGTAGATGTCGATCCTGGATCGGATTGGTCTACGGCGACGCCGGAGGCAGCCGCATCTTCGAAATTCTGGCTGAGCCCCGCAGTGACCTGTTCCACGGCCACAATCGATGGCACTGCAAACAGAACTGTAAGGAGGGCATATTCGGCAAGGGAAGCGCCTCGCTCGCTGCGGAGATTCTTGAAGATCCTTTTCATGATTTCCACCGTTGTCGACCTGTACGCGGATACCTGTCGACCGATGGTCCGATGGTTTAAGGACTATTCGCGGCACTTCTTTGGGGACTTGTGCCTCTGTAGTGGGGGCAAGAGGGCTATCCCTCGTAGAGCCGCACACCCTTGACGGTCATGGAGAAGGTTCCCCCGGGAGCTTCATACGAGATGGTGTCGCCAGGCGCCGCGCCAAGCAGTGCTGAACCAACGGGGCTGGTGGGAGAAGCCAGGATCATCCCTGGAATCTTGTTCTCTGCTGAGGCGATGAAGTAGTCCATCTCATCACCGTCTTCATCAACAACCGTGGCGATCGTGCCGACTTCGACGCGTCCGGAATCCTTGGCCTCACGCACCTCGGAATTCTCGATGATGTGTTTGAGCTGCCTGATGCGCGCTTCCATCATGCCTTGGTCGTTCTTTGCGGTGTCGTACTCGGCGTTCTCCCGAAGGTCGCCGTGATCGCGAGCCTCCGAAATCCGCTTTTCGATCGCACGCCGACCGTCTGTGGTCAGGTGCTGAACTTCTTCGAGCAGCTTGGCATGAGCTGCCGGGGTAAGCCAGGTTGTATCACTCATGACTGGTTCAGCCGAGCGTCTTTGCTACCTGCTTGGCAAGACGAGACTTGCGGCGGGATGCGGTGCTCTTGTGCAACAGACCTTTGCTGGCAGCCATATCGATGCGCTTCTGCGCATCATGAAGTGCTGCTTTGGCAGCATCGGCATCGCCAGCTGCAGCGGCTTCCATTGTATTTCTGGTGCGGGTTTTGAGTTCGGAGCGCATCGCACGATTGCGAATACGAGCCTTCTCGTTCTGGCGATTTCGCTTCTTTTGTGACTCTATGTTGGCCATACGAAAAAAACCTCTAGGGGTTGGAGGAACGGCGGAACAATAGCATCGTCGGCGAGCGGGTACAATGCCGTCCCCTTCCTCTTCCTCTGCATACGTCAATCGAGGGCCCCGGAAACCTATGAGCGATCCAACGCGTATTCGCAACTTTTCGATAATTGCGCACATCGACCACGGCAAGTCGACTCTTGCTGATCGCCTTCTCGAGGTCACGGGAGCGGTGGAGCAGCGCGATATGCGTGAGCAACTGCTCGACACCATGGATATCGAGCGTGAACGCGGCATCACGATCAAAGCCAACGCGGTCCGTCTCGAGTACAAGGCACAAGACGGTGAGACCTACATACTTAACCTGATTGATACCCCAGGCCATGTTGACTTTTCCTACGAGGTATCCCGAAGTCTCGAAGCCTGCGAAGGTGCGCTGCTCCTTGTCGATGCGGCGCAGGGTGTCGAGGCACAGACGTTGGCCAATGCTTACCTCGCGATCGAGAACGGCCTGGAGATAATCCCAGTCGTCAACAAGATCGATTTGCCGTCAGCCGAGCCGGAGCGAGTTTCTGCCGAACTGCTTGGCATCGTTGGTGGATCGGCCGAGGACGTTGTCCATGTGTCGGCCAAGAGCGGCATCGGGGTGGCCGAGCTCCTCGAGGCCATTGTTACTCAGCTTCCTCCCCCAAAAGGCAACACCGATGCGCCCCTGCGGGCTTTGGTATTCGACAGCTATTACGACACATATCGGGGAGTCGTCTGCTCGGTTCGTGTCGTTGACGGCCATATCAAGTCGGAGCAATCGGTCAGGTTTATGGCGACCGATCTTGAGGAATCAGCTGACGAGATAGGTGTGCTGCGACCAGTCCCAGACCCCGTCAAACGGCTGGATGCGGGAGAAGTCGGTTACCTGATCACCGGGATCAAGGAGATTGATCTGATCAGGGTTGGCGACACGGTCACCGACGCGGCACATGCCGCTACGGGCGCCTTGCCCGGATACGACGAGCCAAAACCGATGGTGTTCTCTGGGATGTTTCCCACCGATGGTGATGAGATCGAGCGACTGCGCGAAGCGCTCGACAAACTTCGTCTCAACGATTCGTCTCTTGTCCATGAGCCAGAGACCTCGCGAGCCCTCGGCTTCGGATTCCGGTGCGGTTTCCTCGGCCTGCTCCATATGGAGATTGTGCGGGAGCGCCTTGAGCGCGAGTACGACCTGGACCTGGTGGCGACTGCTCCTTCGGTTGAGTATCAAGCACATCTCACCGATGGGTCAGTTCTTCAAGTGAGATCGCCACAAGACCTGCCAGGACCACAGGTGCTGGCAAGTATCGCCGAGCCGTATGTCAAAGTCATGATCATCACCCCTTCGCAATACGTGGGCACCGTGATGGAGCTGATTCAAGAACGGCGCGGGGAAATGGGGGAAATGACTTACCTCACCCCAGAGCGAGTGGAGCTGCATTATCAAGTTCCGCTCGCTGAGATTGTGTTCGGCTTCTTCGACCAGCTCAAGTCACGAACCCGAGGGTATGCCTCGATGGACTATGAACCCGGCGAATACCGCGAGTCGAATCTGGTCCGTGTCAACATCCTGCTCAATGGTGTCCCAGTGGATGCGTTTTCGTCGATCGTGCACACAGATAGGTCCTATCGGTACGGTCGGGCCATGGTGGAGCGGCTCCGCAAACTGATTCCACGTCAGCTCTTTGACATCCCGGTTCAGGCTTCGGTTGGGAGCAGGGTTATTGCCAGGGAGACGATCAAAGCACGGCGCAAGGACGTCACCGCCAAGTGCTACGGCGGCGACATCACTCGAAAACGCAAGCTGCTGGAACGCCAAAAAGAAGGTAAGCGCCGCATGAAGATGGTGGGCCAGGTCGAGGTGCCGCAGGACGCGTTTATCTCCGCTCTACGCATCGATGAGTGACCTCGCCGATGCATCGATGGGTGACCTCGTCGATGCATCGATGAGTGACCGAGTAGACGACGCTGCCCAGGAGCGGGCCGCCTACGTTCATATCCCGTTCTGTCACCGCCGGTGCCCCTACTGCGACTTTGCTGTCGTGGACATGGGAAAGGAATCCAGTCCGGTTGCCAGGTACGTTGCCGCTGTGGTTGCCGAGGTGGGGATGGAGCCCGCTTGGGGTCAATTGCATGCCGTGAACCTTGGAGGTGGGACGCCATCGGTGCTTGATGTGGCCCAGCTTGTGTCGATCATCGGCGCCCTCAGGAGCCGTTTCGGACTGGTAGCCGATGCCGAGGTCAGCATCGAAGTGAACCCCGAGGACATAACGCCGCGTTACGCCGAGCAGCTCAGAGAGGTCGGCATCAACAGGGTGTCGCTCGGTGTGCAGTCGTTCGACGAGGCAGTCCTGCAGGCGCTTGGTCGCAACCACACGCCGGCCCAGGCCATTCAGGCCATCGGTAACGCCAAAGCAGCCGGGATGACCACTGTGAGCGTTGACCTCATCTTTGGGACGCCCGGTGAGACGCTTCGGTCGTGGCGGGACACCGTGGTCGCTGCGTTGGACCTGGGTACCGAGCACCTGTCGGCATACGCACTGACTGTGGAACTGGGAACCGAACTGTCGCGCAATGTCAGAGACGGCGCAGCCGCCCCTGACAACGACGACCAGGCCGACAAATACGAGTTCCTTGCTGATGCGGCTGCTTCAGTTATGTGTCACTATGAGGTGTCCAACTGGTCCACACCTGGCCACGAGTGCCGGTACAACATGACCACATGGGCGCAGGGGGAGTATGTGGCTTTTGGGTTGGGTGCCCACGGTCACCGCGACCTCGCCCGCCGACGAAATGCCCGGCGCCTCGATGTCTACCTTGACCAAGTCGAGCAGGGCATTCGTCCCGAGCTTGGGGTGGAGCGACTCGGGGATTGGGACCGTGAGAAGGAGAGGGTGTTCCTCGGTCTCCGTCGTCGGTCCGGCGTCAAGACCGGCGAGGCAGGCCGGGTCTTCCTCGAGAGTGCAGTCGGCCGCCGGTTCATCGACGCCGGTGTTGTCACGACTGCAGGAGATCGGCTCGTGGTGAGCAAACCCCTGCTGACGGACGCGGTTGCCAGAGAGATCCTTTCCCTGGAATCACGCTGAACACCGGGGTCCCGGCCGATGTCTTATCACTCTCGCCCCGCGAGTGCTAAATTCGGCGGATGCTCGACGACCGCCGCTCCATCATTTTGCAAGCACTGGTAGAGGAATACATCCGAACCGGTCAGCCAGTGAGTTCGCGCGCCGTACTTGAGCACTGCGTAGTGGACGTGTCGAGTGCAACCGTTCGCAACGACCTGGCCAAGCTTGAATCGTATGGGTTCGTGACACAGCCACATACCTCCGCAGGTCGAGTCCCGACTTCCGCCGGCTATCGCTACTACGTAGACCACTGCTCTCCCACCAAGCTGCGCAACGCCACCAGGGACAGAATCGAATCCTTCTTTACTGGCTTCCATCAAGAGCTGAGCAAGCTCCTCCAACAAACGAGCGGGCTACTCACAGAAATCACGCAGTACCCGGCTGTCGTAATCGGTCCCGGCTTCGGCGACGAGATCGTGCAGGGTCTCCACCTTGTGCACCTCGGCGGTCCCGTGGTCATGGCGGTGTCGGTGGGAGCGACCGGGCGGGTCGGGCAAGAGGTTGTTCGACTCCGCTTCAGCCCAACCGACAACGAGTTGGCCGAAGCCGAGGCTGTGCTCGCCGCCGCCTTCGAGGGATCAACCCTTACCGAAGGCGGTAACAAGGTCAACGCGCTGGTCAATGAGCAGGATTCCGATCGGGTCATGAAGATCGCTCTCTCGGTTGCTGCCACGGCGGGGTCCACGGTTGATGCCACCAGAGAGCTCTATGTCGGTGGCACCAGCCACTTGGCATCTCTCTGGGAGGATCTCGCCCAGGTCCACACAATGCTGGAGTTGCTCGAGCAACACAGCCACGTCCGTCGCCTGCTCGGTGACGACCAAGAAGGAACCTCGGTCCGGCTCGGTTCGGAGACCGAGGTGGCCGGCGCCGATTTTGCGGTCGTGTCGACGGCATTCAGCGCCGGAGGAGGAGCCAGGGGACGGGTTGGCGTCCTCGGCCCGATGCGTATGGACTACCGACGTGCGATCCGCATCGTTGAAGAAGTTGGAGACGGCCTCGAGGACAGCCTGGGAGCATGAAGGATTACTACGACATCCTCGGTGTTTCGCGCGAGGCCAGCCAGGAGGACATCAAAAAGGCTTTCCGCAAGCTCGCCCGCGACACCCATCCCGATGCCAACCCAGAGGACCCCGCCGCTGAGGCAAGGTTCAGGGAAATCGCCGAGGCGTACGAGATCCTGTCCGACCCACAGCGTCGCGGGGCCTTCGATCGTGGTGAGCAGTTTGGCGCCGGTGATCTGTTCAGCAACTTTGGTGGTCTCGATGACATTCTGCAGCAGTTCTTTGGAGGCGGTTTTGGTGGGTTTGGGGGGACCCGGCAGCGCGGACCGGCGCGCGGGGGTGACGTTGGCGTCGTAGTCGATATGTCCTTGGCAGAGGCGGCGACCGGTGTCAGTAGGAACATCGAAGTGGCGGCTCCGGAGCGGTGCCCGGCATGCGGCGGGGCGGGCGCCGAGCCCGGCCATGACCCGCGGCGTTGTCCAACGTGCAATGGTGCGGGCCAGGTGCAGGTCGCTCGACAAACGATGCTTGGCTCGATGATGACCGTCACCGACTGCGCAACGTGCCGAGGGCGTGGCGAGATTATCGACAACCCCTGCAAGATCTGCTCCGGTCAGGGCCGGATCGACTCGGATCGGTCACTAACGGTCGAGATCCCGGCGGGCGTTGACGACGGAACCAGGCTGCGGCTCTCGGGCCGAGGCGGCGTTGGGGAGAGGGGTGCGCCTCCCGGCGATTTGTATGTCCAGGTCAGGATCGCCGCCAATCCCAACTTCTCGCGGGTCGGCAGCGATCTGCACTACAAAGTCCAGCTGGGTATCGCCGAGGCGACACTCGGCAAGGAGATCAGTGTTCCTTTGGTAGATGGTTCAACGACGGAGATCGACATCCCGGCGGGGACGCAATCGGCATCGGTGTTCCGTTTGAGCCGGCAAGGCATGCCTCGTCTGCAACGTCGTGGACATGGCGATCTCCTCATCGAGGTTGAGGTGGTCATCCCGGCTGACCTCTCGCCCGAAGAAGAACAGGCGCTGCGCAGCTTTGCTTCGATGCGTGGCGAGGAACCCGCTGACGGCAAGCGCCGCAAGCGAAAACGACGCGGTCGCTAGCCGTGTCTCGCCGCTGATGGCTCGTCACATACCGCATCTGTTTGTCCCCGGTCCCTGGCAGGACGAATCAGTTGATCTCGCCGCCGCCACCTGCCGTCATCTCGAGAAGGTGTTGCGTCTACAGGCCCCGGCCCCAGTCACCTACACCGACGGTGCCGGCATGGTCGGCTCGGGCACTTGGACTGGAAGTTCACTGAGCAGGGGAGCGGAGGAGGTACTGCCCCGGCCTTCGGCTTTAGTAGTTGCGGTAGCCCCGCCCAAGAACACTGCGCGGCTCCGGTTCATTGTGGAAAAGCTCGGCGAAATTGGCGTGAAGCGTCTCGTTTGGCTGATTACGGAAAACACCTCGGGACGGACCCCACGGGCGGAGAAGACGACCTCATGGGCGGTCGGAGCGCTCGAACAATCACGTGGCGCCTGGCTTCTGGAGATCGATGGCCCCGTCTCCATCGCCGACTTGGCTGGTCTGGGTACACCCGTGTTCGCTGAGCAGCACGGCGCCTCGGTTGCGGATGTCGAAACGGTGACCGACCCAGTTTTGTGCATCGGTCCCGAGGGAGGCTTTGCCCCCAGGGAGATTCCCGAGGATTCGCTGCGACTCAGTTTGGGCGCAACCGTCCTCCGCGTCGAAACTGCAGCTGTTGTCGGTGCCGCGCGGCTGACCGGATTGTCCGGCAGCTGACTGTGGAGTTGCTCGCCCGGGGACTAGCGTATGGGACTAGTTAGCCAGCATGAGTCCGAAATGGGGCAGCCCTAACTAACCAATACAAGACATTTTGGTTACCCTGGGTTATGATGTTGGCTACGCAGAGCGGTCGCGTTCTGTAAACTCGGTGGAGGGCCTAGGAGACTATTGATGTCGACATACAACGAGATGGTGGGAAATCGGCTTCGGTCGATCAGGCGACAAAGAGGTTTGTCGCTGCAAGATGTGCAGAAGCTGTCGGACCAGGAATTCAAGGCTGCGGTTCTGGGCGCCTATGAGCGTGGCGAGCGGAGCCTGTCATTGCCTCGTCTGCATCGCCTTGCGCAATTCTTCAGCGTCCCGATTGTGCAGCTCTTGCCGCAGGATGACGCACCGACGCCAAGCGCTGCGGCAGAGGGTGTCACCATCGACCTAAACCAGATCGAGCGGCTTTCTGGCCAGGACGGTCAAGTAGTCGAGCGATTCTTGCGTGGCATCCAGATGCTCCGTCAGGACTTCAACGGTCGAGTGTTGACCATTCGGGCCAACGATCTCCGCATGCTGGCCATGCTTCTTGACCAGTCCGAAGAAGGGTTTAGCGAGCGTCTCACTGAGTTGGGCGTTACCTCAGAGGGCGATTAGCACGTCGCCTTGCGCATCTAGATGGCCTT
Source organism: Acidimicrobiia bacterium (assembly GCA_033791245.1). GTDB lineage: Bacteria > Actinomycetota > Acidimicrobiia > Spongiisociales > UBA5794 > JAAETI01. The sequence goes on from JASJHC010000244.1 coordinate 13,881, forward strand.
TTGTGGCAAATACTGTCACGGTCGTATTCCCCTGACCGGAACCCGCCGATATACTGCCGGCTGGCGAGGACCCACCGTTCGCGCTTTCCTTTTCCGATGATCGAATTGTCGTGACTACTCCTTCCGAAACTCAGATCCGTATTCGCGTCCCCAGCAACCACCTGATGGTTGACCTGCTGGGCGAACGCGACGCATACCTAAAGCAGGTTGATGCCGCCTTCCCCGACGTGCGCATCGTCGCCCGCGGCAATGAGATTGTGATCGAAGGTTTTGGGGATGCTGCCACCGGTGAAATGGTCAGGACCGCGTTTGACGAGCTCCTCATTTTGATCCAGGAAGGCGAGTCGCTTGATCAGGATCGGGTCGCCCGTGTTGTCGACATGGTCAAACAAGATGTCCCCTCACCATCAGGTGTGTTCACTGATTCGATCAAGGTTGGCCGCGGCAAACAAGTCCGGCCGAAGACCCACGGTCAGAAGGTGTACGTCGACGCGGTTCGGGACAACACGATGATCTTTGGGATCGGGCCGGCAGGGACAGGCAAGACCTACTTGGCCATGGCTTGCGCCATCGAAGCGCTGCAGTCCGGCTCGGTGCGGCGCATCATTCTCACTCGGCCCGCAGTTGAGGCAGGCGAACGTCTCGGCTTTCTTCCCGGCGACCTCACCGCCAAAGTCGATCCCTATCTCAGGCCGCTGTATGACGCCATGTATGAGATGCTTGGTCCAGAGGAAACGGCGAATCTCATGGAGCGGGGAACTATCGAGATAGCTCCGCTCGCTTATATGAGAGGGAGAACACTCAACGATGCGTTCATCGTTCTTGACGAGGCGCAGAACACGAGTCCCGAGCAGATGAAGATGTTCCTCACCAGATTGGGGTTCAACTCGAAGATGGTTGTGACCGGAGATGTGACTCAAACTGATCTGGACGGGGGTAAGCCGTCTGGTCTCAAGACAATTCAGGGCGTTCTCCACCGTGTCTCCGGCATCGCCTTCATCGAACTCACCGGAGCCGATGTGGTCCGCCATCGCATCGTTGCAGCCATTGTCGAGGCCTACCGCAAGTATGAGCAGCGTCGCCAGGAGGAGGGCCAGTGAGTTTCTTCCGCCGGTACGCCATCCCGATGAGCCTTCTTGTGATCGCGGTGACGATTGTCTTCGTCGGCGCCGCCTTGGTCGTCGGTCGCTCGGTCGCCGCACCAACCGTGATCGTTGAGCCGGGTTTGGCATCTCCCGAGACCTATCAGGCGACGCGAACCCTCCCTGTGGTTGATGACGCAGCGACTTTGGCAGCCGAAGAGCGAGCCCGCCTTGCGGTGCCGTCCGTCTACTCGATCAACGGCGATATTATGCCTGTCGTTCGCAACGACATTGCCCTCTTTTTCGAGGACCTCAAGAGGCATGCATTGCTTACCGCCGAGGAAGCGGGCATTGCCGCCGAGCCGACGGAGGTCGAGCTGGCGGTACGCGAGGCAGGCGGCGAGGACATC
>JASJHC010000245.1:0-7140 GCA_033791245.1 Acidimicrobiia bacterium
TACACAGCGCGCTCCAGGAGATGTTGGAAACGATGAACCACGGTGCCTCGGTTGCTCTACTAGGGATCCCGCCCGAGGAGGCGCCGATGGATTGGAATACCATCATCTTCAAGGGCCTCACTATGAAGGGAATCTACGGTCGCCGCATGTTCGAGACGTGGTACCTGATGACGGCGATGCTCCACACCGGCCTCGACGTTGCACCGGTCATCACTCATGAGTTTGCTGCGGATGACTTTGACGACGCCTTTGCAACCATGCGCACCGGTGAGTGCGGGAAGGTCATCCTCGATTGGAGCAAGGAGGGTGGTGGATAATCGCCGTGGAGGCTCGTCCCTGCAACAGAACGTTCGTGTTGTCCGTGGACCGATGAGCCGGAGCTGGAGTTATTCAACATCTTCCTAGGAGAGCCTTGGGGACGAAACGCGTCGCAAAGCCCCCGTGCTCTCTCCTACACTGCCCGCCATGAAGATCGTTCCCACCAGACGAGCAGACTACGGCGTGCGGGCTCTCATCAATCTCGCCCAGAACCATCCGGGGGGGCAGGCGGCGCCTGCGATCTCCAAGGATATGGACATTCCGGTCGGCTTTTTGCGCCAGGTTCTTCAGGAACTGGGTCGCGCCGGACTAGTCAATTCACAGCCGGGACGTACCGGGGGCTATGCCCTTGCCAAGGAACCGGACACCATCACTCTGTTCGATATCATTTCGGCTCTCGAAGGACCCAGCAATGAACCGGCATGCGCTCTCGACGGTGGCCCATGCCACTGGGACCGGGCTTGTGCCATCCACTGGGTGTGGCTGGCCGCCCGTGAGGCCTTCACGGACAAGCTGAAGAGCGCAACGCTCGCTCAAATCGCCTTCGACGACTCCCAGCTTCGTGAGGGCAACCTGCCCGCTCCGCTAGTCGAGAAACACCGCTAGGAACGCAGGGTCGGGGCCGCCACCTCAAACACAGCCTTTGCGTAGGCAAGAAGCTTCTGTGGTGCGTCCTCGCTCGCCAATAGGTCGTCGTAGTACAAGATCGACCCCTCCCAGCCTTCTGTGTTCCACTGTGCGGGAGCCGGCAACGAAACGGCAGTCAGCGTGGCCGTTTCGAATGGCCACGGGTTGGAATAGAAGTAGGGGCGGCCCGCTGGGTAGAACCCCAGGTTGACCTGGGCGGGCATGAGAGTGGTCTCTCCGTGCTCTTCGTGACTGACCATCTTGGTGCCGTACCATTCGAACGCCACGTCGAATCCGTGCGGCCAGATCTGCAGCGGGCCGATTGCGCCGTCCAGGGACAGCCTGTGGATCTCAAAATTGTGACTGACGTTGACCAGGACCGAAAAGAACATCTCTGCGTCGCGTGCAACATATTGGCGAGTGTCGTCACTCTCGAATTTCTCATTTACGTATTCACCCTCGATGCCGAATTCGCCGAGAATGGCAATAAGAGCGTTACCAAACTGGGTTCCCGTGAGACCTTCGCTCATTGACAGCGTGCGACGCTGCCCTGTGCTGGTTTCCATAACCACCTCGTGACTGCGTAGATCCATACGCAGGTCAAAGGTGCCACCACCGGGAAGAGGCATCGTTTCAGTCGCGAGACCGGTGGATCGGACTTTCAGGCTGATGTGCCACCATTTGGGGTGCGGCACAGCATGGGAACGGGCAATTGCCCCGACCGCGTTGGCATAATTGTGCAACGTGGCGCGGGTGGGCTCCCAGTCGGTGGGCATCGGTGGGAGTGGGAGCGGCATCATGGCTACATCCTTGGTTGCTTCCCAACGTTCAAGGACCAAGCACGACGAATAATTCCCTTGCGACCGAGTAGCCGACGCTTGGCGAACGCTCTACCTTGGGCATATCAGGAGGAAGGACCTATGAGCGAACCGCATTTTGGCGACCCCAAGATCCATTCAAGCGCTTTCGTGGCTCCCACCGCCGTGCTGTACGGCCGTATCACGGTGTCCCGTCTTGCGGTCATCATGTTCGGCACTGTGATCCGCGCCGAACTCGACGATGTCGTGATCGGCGAGCAATCCAACGTCCAAGACAACTGTGTCATTCACGTCGACACAGGGTTCCCCGCCCTCATCGGGTCTCGGGTGACGGTTGGCCACGCGGCCGTTGTGCACGGTGCCAGCATCGGCGACAACTGTCTCGTGGGTATCGGGGCGCGAGCCCTGAACGGCTCGACCATGGGCGAGGGTTCATGGCTGGCGGCAGGTTCCATCCTCACCGAAGGCAAGAGCATCCCACCATGGTCACTCGCTATGGGCATTCCAGCGAAGCCAGTTCGTGAGCTCACGGAAGCGGAGATCATGCACCAAAGCGAGGGGGTTGACCACTACCTGGCTTTTGGCACTGCCTACGCCCGTCTTGACGATTGACCTACAAGATGGGACGCCGGTTGGCCCACGGCATGGCTCGCTCCAGCTGGCCGGCCAGCGACAGCAGCGTCGCCTCATCGCCGAATCGGCCCATGAAATGTGTGCCGATGGGAAGACCCTCGGCAGACCAGTGCGTCGGGACTGACATGGCCGGCAGCCCGCTGAAGTTCGCCACCGGCGTAAACGCGACGTAGCTGGATAGTTGTTCGACCACGTCGTCCCAGGCTGCGGTCTGATCTATCTCGCCTAACCCCATTGGTGCTGATCCCAAAACAGGGGTCAAGAAGGAGTCATGCTCTTGGAGAAACGCACCTACAACGTGCGAGACCCGCTGTAACTCCGTCTTCGCAGCTTCGAGCTCGGCCGGCGTCCGTCGCCGCGACCTGTCAGCAAGTCCCCAGGTGAAGGGCTCGAAGGCAGCACGGCCAGACTTGCGACTGTCGAGACGGGCAATCACCTTCATCGCTCTCCAGTCACCAAGCACCCGCCGCAACATCGCTCCCGCACGACGGTGGGAGGCTTCGGTCAGGATGATGTCGAAGATCGATTCGGCAAGGGCCTGCCAAACAACCATGAAGGCCTCGGCCATCGCCTGACCATCGATGGCTGGCGTCGCCGCAACCAACGTGTGACCAAGCCGTCGCAGTTCGTCGGCTGTCTCCGCAACGGCCGCTACACAGTCATGATCGGGCTCTCCCCCACGGAAGTCCTCTGTCGAAAACGCGATTCGCAACGGCCGAGGATCAGCGGCAGCTGCGTCGACGAACGGTCGCTCCGGCGCCGCGGCGTGATAGGCAGCACCGGGGACGGCACCGTGGGTTGCGTCCAGCAGCGTTGCGGTATCGCGCACGGACCGGCTCACCGCAAGATCCAGCGACAGATAGTCAGCAGCCGATCCGGGGAAACGGGGCATGCGTCCCCGCGATGGCTTGAAGCCGAACACACCGCAAGCGGAGGCAGGTATCCGGATCGACCCTCCGCCATCACTGGCATGGGCCATGGGCACGATCCCCGCAGCAGTCGACGCAGCGGCACCCCCGCTCGAGCCCCCGGAGGACCGAGTCAGATCCCACGGATTCTTTGTAGCACCATGCAATGCAGACTCTGTCGTAGGTACCAGCCCAAACTCTGGCGAGCTGCTCCGACCGATCGAGATCAACCCCGCCCGCTGAGTTCGTAACTGGTACTCATCGGTGTGATCGGGACGGAAGTCACGGAAGAAGACCGACCCGAAACTGGTGCGTTGTCCGGCAACCATCGCCAGGTCCTTGGTCAAGAACGGCACGCCATGGAGCGGCCCGTCAGCCGCACCTTCGCGGGCTAGCCGACGGGCCTCGGCGTAGTGCTTGACCACCACTGCATTGAGCAACGGATTCAGTGCCTCGACCCGCTCGATGGCAGCCTCCACCAGTTCGGTCGCGGTGATCTGGCCGGTCGCTACAAGCTCGGCAAGCCCGACCGCATCGAAGTCCTCGTATTCGGGGAAGCTGTAGGCGCTCACGGTCATCGCTAGATGCTTGGCCCAGCTGCAACGAGATGGTCGCCGGCCAGCTCGCGGAACTCCTCGAAGTTCGCAACGAAAAGTCGTGCCAGGTCGGCGGCCTTCTCGTCATACGACTCGGGATCGCTCCAGGTGCCCCGCGGGGACAACAGTTCGGTCGGTACCCCAGGACACTCGACCGGGACATCGAACCCGAAAATCGGGTCGGCCACGAAGTCGATATCGTCAAAGGCTCCCGTTAGTGCTGCCTTGATGACGGCACGGGAGTGGGCGATCTTGAACCGCTCACCGACACCGTAAGGACCACCGGTCCAGCCGGTGTTCACCAGCCATACCTTCACATCATGCTCCTCGATCCTCTTACCGAGTAGATCGGCATAGACGGTCGGATGCAACGGCATGAAGGGAGCACCGAAGCATGCCGAGAAGGTGGCTTGGGGTTCTTTCACGCCAAGCTCGGTTCCGGCAACCTTCGCCGTGTACCCGGAGATGAAATGGTATTTGGCCTGTTCCGGAGTGAGCCTGGCGATTGGGGGCAATACTCCAAAGGCATCAGCAGTGAGCATGAAAATGTGACCGGGATGACCGGCCATTGATCCCTCAACGATGTTGTCAATATGCGTTATGGGATAGGCACCCCTCGTGTTCTCGGTATTGGCCTCAGTGAGATCCAGGCGACGCGACTCGTCATCGATGGTTACGTTCTCAAGGACGGTTCCGAAGCGTCGGGTGGTCTGGTAGATCTCGGGCTCTGCCTCGTCGGACAGCCTGATCATCTTGGCGTAGCAGCCACCCTCGTAGTTGAAGATGCCCTGGTCGCTCCAACCGATTTCGTCGTCGCCGATAAGCGCACGATCGACCTCAGTCGACAGTGTGGTCTTGCCGGTGCCAGACAGCCCGAAGAACACTGCAGAGTCTCCGTCGACGCCCACATTTGCTGAGGAGTGCAGGCTGAGCACTCCTTGGAGCGGCATCAGATAGTTCATCACGGTGAAGACCGATTTCTTGATCTCGCCTGCGTAGCTCGTCCCGCCGATGACAACCAGTTTTCGATCGAGGTTGAGGAGGACAAAAGCTTCGCTGGCCGTATGCTCCTGCTCCGGGTCGGCTTGGAAGTCTGGACAGTGCACAACGGTGTAGTCAGGCTCAAAGTCCGCAAGCACTTCTGGATCAAACTCACGGATGAACATGTTGCGAGCGAAGAGGCTGTGCCAAGCGTGCTCGCTTATGACCCGTATCTTGATCCGGTAGTTCGGATCCGCACCCACATACGCATCCTGGACAAAGATGTCTCTGTTCTGCAGATAGGAACGCAGGCCATACAAAACCTGGTCAAAGTCGGAAGGATCGAACGGCTTGTTGATCTTGCCCCACCAGATGACGTCTTCAGTGAAAGGCTCGCGAACAACGAACTTGTCGTTGGCTGACCGACCCGTGTATTTGCCGGTACTGACCACGAGCGGGCCAAGGTGCCCCAACCTCGCCTCACCACGCCGAATTGCCTCCTCGTAGAGTGCCGGTGTTGAGAGGTTGTGGTAGACCTTGCCTACGTTCTTCAGATCGATGCTGTTGAGGTTCAACACGGTGGACTCCTTTGTCGGCGAGTACTGCCGAACCTAGCGCCTTGGGTAGATAGCCGTAACCGGTAAATGCACCGATTCGAATAGGCAAGGATCGCGCTGAGCAAGAGCAGGCTGCGACGACTCGCTCGGTAGCCCACTGCTCGCCGCGGAACCAGGCGACAGCCCTAGTCTGATCCCAATGCCAACCGACAACATGCACCGCCCCCCGCAGTGGTATCGAGACGTCGTCATCTACGAAGTCCACGTTCGAGCTTTCGCCGACTCCGACGGCGACGGTATCGGCGACTTCCCCGGCCTGACCAGCAAGCTGGATTACCTACAGCAACTTGGCATAAACGCAATCTGGCTTCTCCCGTTCTATCCATCACCGCTGCGGGATGATGGATACGACATCGCCGACTACTACGACGTGCACCCCAGTTACGGAACGCTCGACGACTTCAAGCGATTCCTAGAAGAGGCACACGCTCGTGGCATGTACGTCATCACCGAGCTGGTCATCAATCACACCTCCGACCAACATCCGTGGTTCCAAATGGCCCGCCGCGCTGAACCCGGAACACCTGAGCGCGACTTCTATGTATGGAGCGACACAAAGGAAAAGTACGAGGACGTTCGGATCATTTTCCAGGACACCGAAACCTCCAACTGGGCATGGGACCCGGTTGCCAATGCCTACTACTGGCATCGCTTCTTCTCCCACCAACCCGACCTGAACTGGGAAAACCCACTGGTGCGCGAGACCGTCATAGAGGCTCTCGACTTCTGGCTCGACCTTGGTGTTGACGGGCTCCGTCTCGATGCAATTCCCTATCTGCATGAGCAGGAAGGGACCAACGGCGAGAACCTTCCCGCTACCCACGCAGAGCTGCGTGACTTGCGGGCTCATGTCGATGCCAAATACGGAGATCGCATGCTGTTGGCAGAGGCCAACCAGTGGCCAGAGGATGCTGTTGCCTACTTTGGTGATGGCGACGAATGCCACATGTCATTCCACTTCCCGCTCATGCCACGCCTCTACCTGGCCCTGGAGCGGGAAAGCCGCCTCCCTGTGATCGACATTTTGGAACAGACGCCGGAGATCCCCGATTCAGCACAGTGGGCCATCTTCCTGCGCAACCATGACGAACTCACTCTCGAAATGGTGTCCGAAGAAGAGCGCGACCTCATGTGGCGGACCTACTCCCCCGACCGCCGTGCCCGGCTCAATCTCGGGATTCGCCGCCGGCTCGCCCCGTTGCTGGAGAACGATCGCAGACGCATCGAGCTGCTGATGAGTCTGTTGCTCTCGTTGCCGGGTACCCCGGTGGCCTACTACGGCGACGAGATCGGGATGGGCGACAACATCTTTCTGGCCGACCGTGACGGCGTCCGCACCCCGATGCAGTGGAGCAACGACCGCAACGCCGGCTTCTCGTCAGCCAATCCACAGTCGATGTATCTACCCGTTGTCGTTGATCCGCAGTTCCACTACGAGACTGTGAACGTCGAGGCGCAACACGCCAACCCCAACTCGCTTCTGTGGTGGTTCCGTCGGATGATTCGGCGCCGCCGTCGCCACCCTGTGTTTGGGCGTGGGGGGATCCGGTTCCTCGATCCCACCAACCCCCAGGTTCTCACCTACATCCGCGAAGGTGAAGGCGAGACAATCCTCGTCGTCGCCAATCTGAGCCGCCATAGC
>JASJHC010000246.1:0-6689 GCA_033791245.1 Acidimicrobiia bacterium
CAAGAACGATTTGAACATGAACCAGAAGATCGGGAAGAGCCATGCGAACCAAGCTGGCGTCCCAAAGTCGGGACCGTGCCAAACACCGAGAAACAGTGTGGTGGTCAATGCAGAGATGTTGAAGATGTTGGCGTACTCAGCCAGGAAGAAGAGAGCGAACCGGAAACCGGAATACTCGGTGTGGTAGCCACCAACGATCTCGTTCTCAGCTTCGACAAGGTCAAACGGGGCCCGGTTGGTCTCCGCCACGCCTGCGATGAAGAAGATCACAAACGACGGGATCAGCACGATGTTCCACACACCGAGGAAGCCAAGGAAGTCTCCGCTCTGAGCCTCAACGATCTGCGTCAACGACATAGAGCCGGTAAACATCACAACAGGGACAAGGGCGAGGCCCATTGCGGCCTCGTACGAGATCATCTGGGCGCTAGCGCGCACCGATCCGAGTAGCGGATACTTGGAGCCTGACGACCACCCGGCGAGCACTACCGCGTAGACCGCGATCGATGACATCGCCAGCACATACAGCAGCCCGATGTTGAGGTCGGCACCGACTAGGTCGATCTGGCGGTCACCAAGAGTGAACGGTCGGCCGATCGGGATAACCATGAAGATGAGGATCGAAGGCACCAGCGCGGCGATCGGCGCCACCATGTAGAGCGCGTATTCGACCTTGCGGGGAACGACTGGCTCTTTGAAAATCAGCTTCACACCATCTGCCACTGTCTGCAGGATGCCCCACGGACCGGCCCGCATCGGACCAAGACGGTTCTGCATGTCGGCAACAATCTTGCGCTCGAACCAGACGAGCAAGATCACGGTGACAAGCACAAGGGCAAATACCGCGACGGCCTTGATGCCGGCCTCGATGAACAACTCCCAGCCGCTCATGCTTCGCCTCCTGCCGAAACCACAACGGTCACCGCGGCGCCAAGTTCCCGCGTCTCCGCAAGATTGGCGGGCACATACACAGCGCCATTACCAAGAGAGTTGTCAACCGCGATCGGCAGGCTCACCATTCCTGATTCCGACTCGACGAGAGCGACATCACCGGGATTCAAACCCAGGCCAACCACCTCAGCGGCGTTCATATAAACATGTGCAGCCGGGACGAGAGCAGCAAGCGAAGGGCTCATCCGGGTACGCACCCCGTCGTCGTACAGAACCCGACCCAAGTGCAGCCCAAACCGGGCTTGCACCGATGCAAGATTGCCATCCACCGGGATGTACTGCAGATGCTGGGTGCCGCCCTCGATAGGCAGAACCATGCCCTCGCGACCCTCACCCCAGTCGAGAGCATCCCAGGTCACCCCGTGATAGGCGGGGGCAACGGTGGCGATTTCTTTGGTGAGTGCCTCCGCGGAGGTAGCTCCAATATCGCCGCCCATGCGCCGCGCCAGATCATCAAGCGCAGACCAAGTTGGCTTTGCCTGGCCCGGTCCCGGGACCAATCGGTTCACCTTCTGGACCCGGCCCTCGATGTTGGTAACAGTGCCCTCCGCCTCCGCAAAGCCCAGCACCGGGAAGACAACGTCAGCCATCGCCGCTGAGTCATTGAGGAAGTGGTCGAACGAAACAACAAAATCTGCGGCGGCAAGACCGGCCGCGGCCAATGCCGGTTCGGGATGATCACTAACCGGGTCGGTGCCGACCATGATGAGAGCCTGCAGGTCTCCGTCACGCAGACCTTCGAAGATGCTGGTTGCGTTGCGTCCGAGACCCTCGGGAAGCGGTCCCCACTCGGCTTCGAGCGTTACGTGAGCACTGCTCTCAGAAACACGTCCGGGCAGCAAAGATGGGGCGAGCCCCATGTCCAGCGCACCGACAACATTGGCCCGATGCGCCATCGGCATGATCTTTCCTTCAGGAAGGTCCCTGACGAAAGCGGCAACCGCCTCGGCGAGACGTGGGTCTTCGCTGAGACCGGTGCGACCGACAATGGCCACAACGGGGCCCTCATCAAGAGCGGCCCGTGCCGCGGCGTACTCGCCATCGCCTGCCATCAAGTCCCGCAGCACGTCGGGACCGGTGCCGGGACGGTATCGAATCTTGTGCGAGGCAACGTCGTCCAGACCGGTGCGGCGGGGGTGCACCACAATCAGGTTGGCGCCGAGCTCCGCAGCGGCCCTGCGCACCCGAAGGTAGAGAACCGGAAGCTCTTCTTTGAGATCACCAGCCCACAACAGAATGGTCTTGGCGGTTTCCAAGTCCGGAATCGACGCTCGCGGCGTCACCCCGACCAGGAATTGTGGATCAAGGCCGTCGTCGAGCTGAGCGTCAACGTGTGGGGTAACGACGATGGTGCGGAGGAACTTGCCAAACGCAAACGCCTCCTCATTCGTACTGTTGGCACCGCCCAGTCCGGCAACTGCAGCTCCCGGATACGAGGCAAGTTTGTCGGCGGCGAAGTCGAGCGCCTCGCCCCATGTCGCCTCGAATAGCTCACCGTCCCTCTTGATCAACGGAGTGGTGAGCCGGTGTTCACTGTTGACGGATTCAAAGATGAAGCGGTCCTTGTCGGACAGCCAGCCTTGGTTGGTGGGGTCGTTGTCGACACCGTCAATACGGACCACGGTGTTCTGACTCGACTGGACCGAAACCTTGGAGCCGACCGCATCAACCATCGAGACGCTTTCGACAGCCTCGAGGTCCCATGGTCTTGCCTTGAAGCGATACGGAGCTGCGGTCAGGGCACCCACCGGGCAGATCTGCACGGTGTTACCAGAGAAGTAGGAGGTGAAGGGCTCATCGGGGAAGGTGATGACCTGCACCGCGTTGCCGCGGTCTCTGAACTCGATCAGCGGATCGCCCGAGATCTCCTCGCAGAAGCGGGTGCAGCGCGCACACAGAATGCAGCGCTCCCTGTCAAGAAGTATGAGCTCGGAAATCGGTATGGGCTTTGGATAGTGGCGCTTCTCTTCGACGAACCGGCTCTCCCCCGGGCCATAAGCAACCGTGTGATCCTGCAACGGGCACTCGCCACCCTTGTCACAAACCGGGCAATCCAAAGGATGGTTGATGAGGAGGAATTCGAGGACACCCTCTTGCGCTTTCTTCACCACCGCCGATTGAGTGTCGACAACCATGCCGTCATTGATCCGGGTGGAGCACGACGGCACCAACATGCGGCCCCGTGGGCCCACGACCTCCACCTGACACATGCGACACAGCGCAACAGGATTCATGCGGGGATGCCAACAGAACCTGGGGATATAGTTGCCATTCTCTTCGGCAACCTTGATCAATACCTCGCCGGCGGGGCCTTGCATTTCGACCCCATCGACAGTGATGGTGACTAGATCAGCCAACAGCCACCTCCCCACCGATACGGGCCTCAACCTCGTCGCGGAAGTACCGCATCAGCGAGACAACCGGGGCCGTCGCTGAGGGACCGAGGGGACAGATCGTTGTCATTGCCGGCGGCCAGGTGAGGCCGGGGCTAATCCCGTCGCAGACATCGAGGAGTAGGTCGATGTCTGCCATCCGGCCTTGACCAGAGATGATTCGGTTGAAGATTCGTTCCATCCAGCTGGTGCCCTCCCGGCACGGGGTGCATTGGCCACAGGACTCGTGGGCGTAGAAACGCACGATGCGGTGGGCGGCAGCGATGAGATCGGTGCTGTCGTCCATGATGATGATTGCGCCGGAGCCCATCATCGAGCCGTGCTTGCCGACATCGTCGATCGTGACTGGTGTGTCGAGATGCTCCTCGGGAACGAACCACGGAGCAGACGAACCGCCGGGGATCCACGCTTTGAGTTCACGCCCGTCGGGGATGCCGCCGCCAAGCTCGTAGATCAGTTCGCGCCACGTCATCCCCATAACGATCTCGTAGTTGCCTGGGTTGTTGATGTGACCCGACAGCGAGATCATGCGGGTGCCGGCCGAGGTATCGGGACCAATCGAGGCGTAGGCGATGCCACCGTTGTTGATGATCCACGGCACGTTCGAAATCGTTTCAACGTTGTTGACGATGGTCGGCTTTGCGTACAGCCCGGCGACTGCGGGAAATGGTGGCTTGAGCCGGGGTTCACCGCGACGACCCTCGAGGCTGTTCAGTAGGGCGGACTCTTCACCGCAGATGTAGGCGCCGGCGCCCAGATGGACGGTGATGTCGAGGTCAAAGCCGGTGCCAAGGATGTCCTTGCCGACGTAGCCCTTTTCATAGGCCGCATCGACTGCATGCTGCACGCGGCGGGCGGGCTTGGGATATTCGCCACGGATGTAGATGAAGGCGTGGTTGATGCCGAGGGCGAATGAGGTGAGGATCACGCCTTCGATGAGCTGGTGCGGATCACGCTCCAGCAGTTGCCGGTCTTTGAAGGTGCCCGGTTCAGATTCGTCGCCGTTGATGACCAGATAGGCGGGTTTGGCAGGCGCCAGGAAACCCCACTTGACACCTGCCGGGAAGTTGGCGCCACCGCGACCTCGGATATTCGAGGCTTTGACCTCGGCGGCGATCGCTTCTGCGCCGATATCGAGCAAGCCCTTGCGCATGGCCGAGTAGCCACCGGTCGCCTCGTAGCGCTCCATGGTGTGGCTATCGGTGCGGTGCGCTTCCATCCGCTCAGTAAGAACCTTCATGACGTCCCCTTTACGGAGCCGTATGGGCCAAACGCCGGGATGGGAAGGATTGCACCCTCGAGTTCCTTGATGCCCCAGTCGAAAGCGCGTTCCCCACCAAAGAGCTGTTGCATCTCCTCGGTGTTGACGACGTCGGGACCACCATCACGCAGCCACTTGACCAGCTCCCTGGCTTTGTCGGGAGTGACACCTTCGATCATTTCGTAGTTCACGAGGACAACGGGGGCGCCGCCACAGGCACCGTTACATTCGATGTGCTCGACACTGAACTTGCCTTCGCCACCTGTTTCTCCATCGGGGACCCCTGACTCATCCTCAACTGCGGCGAGGACATCATCAGCGCCGCGGAGAAAGCAGGAAATCGAGGTGCAGACCGAAACGAGATAGTCGCCGAGCTCTTCACGCTTATACATGGAGTAGAAGCTGGCCACCGCCTGGACCTGAGCCGCGGTCAGCCCAGTCAGAATAGAAACAACCTTCATGCCTTCGTTGGTCACATATCGGTTCTCGATCATGGACACGTAGAGAAGAGGCATAACTGCAGAGCGCTTCTCCGGATACTTGCCGAGGATCTCACGAGCCAGGCCCTGAGACTCAGCACTCCAGGCATTGATCGCTTCGGTCTCTTCGGCAGACAACACGACGTCTCTCATCTATCTACGTCTCCAAGCACTGGATCGGCAGATGCGATAGTGGCGACGATGTCGGCGACCAAGGAGTCGGTCATCATCGCGGGCAGCGCTTGCACGTGGTTGAACGAAGGGGTGCGGGCGTGCATCCGCCACGGACGCTCCCTACCGTCAGAGACGATGTACATGCCGAGTTCACCACGTGGCGACTCGATGGCGGTGTAGGTCTCTCCGGCTGGAACCTTGAACCCGCTAGTGAACAGTTTGAAGTGGTGGATGAGCGCTTCCATCGACTCATCAATGCGCTTGCGGGGTGGCGGGCTGATCTTGCGATCGGTGGTGCGATAGTCACCGGCAGGCATGGTCTCGACAACCTGACGGATGATGCTGATCGATTGTTTGATCTCTTCCATCCGCACCAGATAGCGGTCCCAAACATCACCGTGTTTCCCGGTGGGGACCTCAAAGTCGTACTTTTCGATTCCGCTGTAAGGGAACGCCTTGCGGATGTCCCACTTGATACCGGCGGCCCGCGCCATCGGTCCCGTCACCCCGAATGCGTTGCACTCCTCGGGGGTGATCACGCCAACGCCCATGGTGCGGTCTTGGAATATCGGGTTGCCGTTGAACAACTCCTCGTACTCTCCGACACCAGCAGAGACCTTGGTGAGGATCTGCTCGATGTCGTCTTCCCAACCATCGGGAAGATCGGCGGCTACCCCGCCAGGACGAATGAAGTTGTGGTTCATGCGCAGCCCGGTGGTCTTTTCGAAGAACTCGAGGATGTACTCCCGATCACGGAAGCCAAAGATCATCATCGAAACCGCACCGAGGTCAGTCCCCTGGGTGGCGGCCCACACCAGATGGCTCGATACCCGGTTCAACTCGGTAAGCAGTATCCGGATTGCCTGGCTCCGCTCGGGAATCTCAACATCAAGCAGACTTTCGACGGCAAGCGAGAAGGCCAGCTCCATGTGCAGCGGGGAGAGGTAGTCCATGCGGGTGACGTTGGTTGAACCCTGCATGTAGGTGAGGGTCTCCGCTGTCTTTTCCATCCCGGTGTGCAGATAGCCAATGATCGGCTTGACCCGCCGGATGGTTTCACCATCGAGTTCGAGATGGAGACGGAGCACGCCATGCGTCGAAGGGTGCTGCGGTCCCATATTGAGAATCTGTAGCTCGTCATCAGCTGCGGGATCTTCAAAGACGAAGTCGTCTTCAACGACTGTGCCCCGGCTGATATCGAGGGCCGGATCGCTGGCGGCGTCCAGCATCTCTTGGGCACCCTCGTCGGTGTAGTTCCGCATCCAGGGGGCCTCTTCGGTGCCGGCGACCCACATGTCGTGGATCTCGCGGCGGGCGTCAGCCGATTCCGAGGTCGGGTTCTCCGCGCTCAATGGTGGCTCGGTGGTGGGAGCTTCTGCGTCTCCGGTTACGACGTTTGGTGTATCACTCATCGTGCCTTCGGCGACTCCT
>JASJHC010000247.1:0-5138 GCA_033791245.1 Acidimicrobiia bacterium
TTGTATGCCTTGCGCGTCCTCAGGACCCGGTTCGATTGGCGCCGCGCTCTCGACCTCGTCGGGGTGCTCGCGATCGCGCTGATGTTGCTCAGCCCGCTGCTATCGGCCCAGTTCGTCATATGGGCGACACCGTTCGCAGCCCTCAGCTCCAGCTCGAAGGTTCGATGGGGAGTCGCCGCAGCCGCAATCCTCACAGGCGTATTTGTCACGTTCTGGTTCATGGAGTCCTGGTGGTGGTGGGCCACAATCGTGGGGCGCAACTTATTCCTGGTGTGGACAGGGTGGGCCTGGGCTCGTCACCTCACTCGGTCGGAATCGAAGGTCGCTGCCGAAACGGCATCTGGGTAGCCTTGGCAGAATCATCGCTCAACTAATCGGACACCGTGCCGAAAACACACATGATGAAAGGACACCGATGCTCGACCCCGTAATCCTCTACCTCGATCCCGGAACCGGGGCCACCCTCGTTCAGCTTGCCCTGGCCGGAACCGCCGGAATAGCTGGTCTGACCAAGCTCAAGATGAACAAACTGCGCCGCAAGGCGAAGTCAGAGACCGAGCCAGCCGAAGAGCTCGCCCAAGCCGAGAGTCTGGTCGAAGAGGCTTCCTCGGCCGAATGATCGAATCTGGATCCTTTCGTGACCCCACCGCACGGGTCTTCTATCACAAACGGCGTGTTCTCCGTGGCCTGAGCGGCAAAGCTGCCACTATCGACGCTGCCGCCCGCGACTGCGGTGTCATGGATGAGCTCGTTGCTCGTGGCCTTTTCGTCAATAACTGGATAGCCGACGCAGATCTTGTGGCCCCCGATGGGATTCCCAACGAGGCGATCATCGAGTCCCTTCGGCTCCCCGTGATGAGCTACCCGTCAGAGTGGTCGTTCTCCATGTTGCAGGATGCTGCCCTGGTTACGCTTGACGCAAACCTGCTCTTGCTGGAGAACGGATTCATCCTGAAGGACGCGTCAGCATTCAATGTCGTGTTTACGGGTGTCAAGCCAACGATTATCGATATCGCCTCGATCGACCGATTTGGCGAGCGTGGCATCTGGACCGCATACGGCCAGTTCTGCGACCACTTCCTGGCCCCACTCATGCTGGACGCCTACGCCGGCATTCCTTTTCAGCAGATGCTCCACGGCAAGACCGAAGGCATCCCCATCGGCGACCTGAATCGCTTGCTCCGCGGCCGCGCCGGGGTTCACAAGGGCATCCTCACCCACGTCCGACTCCGCAGCGTGATGGAACGTCGCGCCGTCGGTATGGGCACAGAACAACGTCGCGATGTCGGTAAGGCATCGCTCCCTGTTTCGGCGGTGGCCGGCACCATCCGCAAGATCCGCAAGCTGGTGGCAGAACTCGTATCAGCAGCAAGCAGCACTTGGGTCGACTACGAGGAAGACCTTCCGTACGAGATCGAATCAACCCAGGCCAAAGCCGATTTTGTGAAGGCTGCAGCAGTTGCGGCGTCATCGCACTCCCTCGCCGTTGATGTCGGAGCAAACGCCGGGCTGTTTACCAAGATTCTTGCGGATCACTTCGACCAGGTTGTCGGTATTGACAATGACCAGGGAGCGATCGACGCTCTCTATGCGGCAACTGCTGCTGCTCGCATCAAGAATCTCACACCACTTGTGATCGATATCACCAACCCCACGCCTGCATTCGGCTGGCGCGGCAAGGAGAGGGTCGCGTTCACCGACCGCATCCAACCTACGTTCTCGACATGGCTCGCCATCCTGCACCACCTTTGTCTTGGGATTGGTATCCCCCTTGCCGAAGTCGTCGCCCAGATCTTCGAGTTCAGCGACGAGGCTGTCGTCGAGTTCGTCGACCACGCCGATCCCATGGCGCAACGCATCTCTGCGAGCCGAACGACCGACCTCGCCCCGTATAGCCGAGAGCTGTTCGAAGAGTGCGCCGCTACCCACGGCGAGATCATCACCAAGACTGAGGTAAGCGGTACCCGAACGATGTATCACGTTCGCAACCGCTAACAGATTCCTTCCGTCTTAGAGTGTCCTTACGCGGGACGCGGAAGGACCATGGGGATATTCAACGAGCCGGCTAGTCGACCCATTTGTAGGGGCGGTTGCGGAGGCGGTCGAACCCCAGTTCATCGCAGAGCTCCTGGAACGGTTGGCGCCGCGCACCCTTCCACTCCAGCTCCTCCAGATTCTCAGCAAGCGGGACGTCAATCCGGAGCTGGGCCAGGAATCGGTAGAGCAGCGCATCACCCATGTGGGTGCGCAGGGTTTCCGCCAACTTCTCGGCGCTCCGTACCTTCACATCCCACCGCTCAGCTTGGAGCGGAATCGACTCGAGATGCCCGTACCTCTCCAACACGACGGAGCTAGATTTTGCCCCCCATCCCTGCAGGCCAGGCAGACCGTCAGCGGCATCACCAACCAATGCGAGGTAGTCGGGAATCGACTCGGGCCGGACTCCGAACTTCTCCATCACCCCATCAGCATTCATGAACGCCTGGCGACGTCGGTCGTAGCCAACGATATTGGGATGGCCGTAACACTGGGCCAGATCCTTGTCAGGGGTGAGTACGACGACTTGCTCGACATCATCCGCCCAACGCACCGCACCGGCGGCAAGAGCATCATCGGCTTCGAATTCGGTCATCGACCATACGGTGACACCGAGGGCTCGCAGCGCCCTCTCCGCAAGCGGGAACTGGGCCAGCAGGACTTCCTCGATACCTTCTCCGCTCTTGTAGGCGGGGTACACCTCGTTGCGAAATGAAACGATGACCGTATCGAAAGCGGCGGCCAGGTGGGTGACCCCTGGTTCTCTGAGCAGCGATAGCGTGGAAGCGAGGATTCCGTATGTAGCTCCGACCTCCTGCCCGCTCGGACTCGTTCGCGGCGGAGCACCAAAGTGAGAGCGAAACAGTTCGTACGTGCCGTCCATCAGATGCAGCTTCATGACATCGGACGATACCCGGTTGCCATCCGCCGCAGTGTCCCCCGCCAAGACCTACTACCGTTTCGGCCATGGCTGAGCGTGGTCTGTTTGGGACCGTATCCGGAAACGCACATCTCGAGAGTTCTTTTATGTCGAGCCGATGGCGGCTGATCGACGGGACCGGCGAGGTTGCCCAGCTCCGTCGTCTCGGCCGCCTCCACATCAGCCGGATCTACCTGCCGAATGGCGAGGAGGCTGTACTCACCCCGCACGGGCAGTCGGTCGTTCTTGCTCTCGACACCGACGGTGGTGAGTTGGCCCGGATCACCCGCACCTCGTGGTTTGGTCGCAGCTGGGAGATCACCTCGAAACGGTGGGCCTACGAACTGAAGAGCGACCCGCGCCCGCGACGTTGGCAGATCAGGGTCGGCGGAACCTCGGTGGCCCAGATATCCGGCTCACTTGTTTCGTACAACAAGGTCAACGTCGAGGCTCCTCTTGGCGCACCCATCCTGGTCGTTGCGCTCGCCTGGCATGTCATTGCTCGCCCCTGGGAGGCGGCCGCTGCCCCCGGTACGTTGGTGGCCGCGCCCCTTCCGGAAGACTCCCTATGAGTGCGGCGGAGACACGGTCGATAACTCCAACCAGCCCGCTGACCGGCGCGGAAGCCGGTACCGTTCCCATAACTGAGCCCGACGATGTTGCCGCCGTCGTCACCAAGTCGCACGAAGCCTTTGTGACCTGGGGGTCGATGAGCCACGCCGAACGCAAGCCCTATCTGCGAGCGTTCGCCAAACACGTGTTGCGCTCCATGGATCGGATCACCGACGTTGTTCGTTCCGAGACCGGCAAGGACCGAGGTGACGTCCTAGCTGAGGTCAACGCCGCGCTGACGGCGCTCGACTTCTTCACCAGGAAGGCAGAAGGACTGCTTCGCCCCAAAAAGGGGACCTCGTGGCCGTATGTCATAACCAAGGGTTGGACCGAATACCATCCTCTGGGTGTCGCCGGGATCATCTCGCCGTGGAACTACCCGTTCTACCTGCCGACCCTGTCGGCAACACAAGCGCTCAGCGCAGGGTGCACCGTCGTCATCAAGCCGTCGGAGATAACGCCACTGTCTGGACAACTGGTCCAGGATCTCGCCATCGAGGCGGGCATTCCAGAGGGTGTGGTCCGCGTGATCCACGGTTACGGCGCCACCGGTGCGGCATTGGTGGAAGCCGACACCAACATCATTGCGTTCACGGGCTCACCGGCGGTCGGAAAGAAGATCGCAGCAGCGGCTGCCACCACGCTGAAGCCGATCCTTCTCGAACTCGGAGGCAAGGACGCCCAGATCGTGTTGGAGGACGCCAAGATCAAAGATGCCGCTAAGGCAGCAATCAGTCTTGGTGTCTTCAACGCCGGGCAGATGTGTGTTGGCATCGAACGTGTCTACGTGGTCGACGAGGTCTACCCAGAGTTCATGGCGGCGGCGACCAAGGCGGCCGGGCGGGTTACTGCTGCCACCCAGGACAAGAGGGACATCGGTCCCCTGATATCGCCACCACAAATCAATGTCATCGAAGATCAACTCAAGGACGCCGTCAACAAGGGCGCCACAGTGGTTACCGGTGGTTCAAGAATCGAAACCGAGCACGGTATTTACTTCGAGCCGACCCTTCTCGAAAACGTCGATCACAGCATGAAGGTCATGACTGAGGAGACATTTGGCCCGATCATTCCGGTGATGCGAGTTGCAGATGAGGCAGAAGCGCTGGCACTCGCCAACGACTCGGTTTATGGCCTGCATGGATCCGTCTGGACCCGGGACCGCAGGCGGGGAGCCGAGGTGGCGGGCAAAATGAAGACCGGCTCGATCGCCGTGAACGACCACGTAGTCAACTTTGTCTTTCCAAGCATCAAGCTGGGTGGGATCGGCGATTCAGGCCTCACCGGGCAACTCGGCGAAGAGGGCATCAAGGCCTTCACCATCCACCGCTCGATAACTTCAGCACGTTTTTGGCCAACCACAATGATCCTCGGTGCCTGGTTGCCGCGAACACGCAGCCCCCGCTATTGGAAACGTCTGGCCAAACTTCTATTTGGGTGGCGACGCTGAAACTTCTGGTAACGACCGATTGGCTGGGCGACCGTCTTCACGACGAAGAGTTGCGTATCGCCGACTGTCGGTTCTACCTAGCTAACCCTGCGCAGGGACCCAGCGAATACGAACAGGGCC
>JASJHC010000248.1:0-2926 GCA_033791245.1 Acidimicrobiia bacterium
TCTCGCTACTGGTTCTCGCTCAGCTCTATTTGGGCGTTGACCACCCCAGTGATGCGATCGTGGCGGCGATCTATGCACCTGCCGTTACTGTCGTGCTCTTTCGATGGTTCGCTCCCGAGTCGGTCTTTCCGGTGAGCTGGAAACGAGGCGTTGCCGCACACCTGGACGTGACCGGTGAGCGCGGTGAGGCAATCAAGCGAGCTGTGGGGGATCAACTGGGTCTTGATGTTCTCGATATCAAGCCCTTTGGCCTTGAGGGGTCCGGTGGGTCCACTCCGTTGCGGCTGGAGGTTGACGGCGACACCAACCAGTACGTCTTTGCCAAGCTCTACAGCTCAACTCACCTGCGTTCCGACCGCTGGTACAAGGTGGCCAGGACGATCTTGTACGGATCGCTGGAAGATGAGGTGCGGTTCGCCTCAGTTCGCAGGCTGGTGGAGTACGAGGATTACATCCAACGGCTGATGAGTGCTGCGGGCGTGCCAAGTGCAGAGCCTTTCGGGATTGTCGAGCTTGTACCCGAACGTGAGTACCTGATGGTCCGCGAGTTCCGTGAGGGATCGGAGGAGCTCACCGATGCGGAGATCGACGAGGACATCATCGACGACGCCCTTTCGGTCATCCGCTGCATGTGGGATGCCGGGTTGGCGCATCGCGACGTCAAACCCGCCAACGTGATGCTCAACGATGGACGGATCGTTCTCATTGATGTGGCATTCGGTACCGTGCGACCGTCTCCATGGCGGCAAGCAGTTGACCTCGCCAACATGATGGTGATCCTGGCGCTACGCACTGATGCGGACCTCGTCTATAAGCGGGCCTTGCTGCAATTTGCTCCTGAGGATCTCGGAGAGGCGTTTGCGGCTACTCGGAGTGTCACTTTGCCATCGCAATCCCGCAGCTCGCTCGCGTTGATTAAGAAGGAACAGGGCGTAGACCTCGTGGAGGACTTCCGGCTCCTTGCGCCGCCGACCGAGCCCATCTCGATCCAGCGATGGAGTCCTCGTCGACTGCTTCTTGCTTTTGGTGCTCTGCTGTTGGCGATCTGTGTGATTGCCAATATTGTGTCAGAGTTCTTGGGGACGGGGATACTGTGATGCGGCGACCAGCACTC
Source organism: Acidimicrobiia bacterium (assembly GCA_033791245.1). GTDB lineage: Bacteria > Actinomycetota > Acidimicrobiia > Spongiisociales > UBA5794 > JAAETI01. Next base: position 1,115 of record JASJHC010000248.1, read on the forward strand.
CTGCTTGTGTCCTTGGCCGTCGTTGTCAGCGGGTGCAATAGCAATCTTGGACTTGGCGAGGCCAGCTGTCTTGCTCCCGAGCGCGGGGTTTCCGCAGCCAACATCTTGACCATTCAGGCGGTTCCTACCGCAAAGTACACGCCGTGTCTGAGTGAGTCACGGCTCGGATGGGATACAGTCGAATGGTTCGCCGAGGACGGTAGGGCGGGCATCAAGATCACCCGATCGATCAGCCCGTTTCTGAGTGCAACGGTCACGCCGTCGTGCGATGTCACCGGGGCCACGAGGGTCGAGTCGGGTTTTCCCGATATCGAGCGGTACGAAGACATTGACTCACAGCATGCCGAGATCGAAATCACACTCATCCCATCGTCAGAGCGGGCGTTGCTCAGGTCAGGGCTTCTCGTCGACGACCTCACTGGTAGCGAAATCGACGGCCGCCCGGTGGTCTTCAACATCGACGACAACATCGAACAGCAGGTCGGCCCACGGGTAAACCTGGCCTACCTACGCAACCAATACGTCTGGGTAATCAGCGAACTGGACGCAGAGGAGGGCACGGTGGAGTTGCGCGGTGAAGACCTCCCCGACGCCGGGCGAGGCATCAAGCCAGCCGAGGCCCTCGACATGATTGAGGATTCCGCCCCTGGGGTGCACTACCGCGGCAGCTGGTATTTCACCTTCGAAGGCGGATGTATCACCTACGAGTTCAACGCCAGGGGGACTCTTGCCGAGACGATCGCTGCCGACGCCGAAGAGGTATTTGGCTTCTATCCAGCCAGCGTGGTCGTTGAGGAGGCACGCCGGCAAGGGTTGGTCGTCGAGTGACTCGGTGTGCTGCCCGCCTCTACAGTGCGCCTTGCGAAGCGAGTCTCCTATACGCAAGGTAACCGGGGAGAATCGGGAACCAAAATGTCCCAATTCGGAACAGGAAGACAGCCGGGACCGCGATTGTCGTATCCAGTCCGAACGCAGTGAGTCCTGCGATAAGAGCTGCTTCGGCCGCACCGATACCGCCGGGGGTGGGTGCAACCTGGGCGAGGGCTGACCCGGCCAAGTAGACAGCAGTCACCGCCACAAAACCGATACCGCCTCCGAATGCGGCGATGCTGTACCAGAGGGCGAACACATATGACATCGTGATCAAGAGCGAGCCACCAAACAGAGATAGGACTTTCAGCGGATTGGTGGCCACCACGGCGATCCCCGACGCAGATTTCCGAGCGATCGGCCAGATTCTCCGCAACCACAGCTTGCGTCCCCACGGCAGCAGCATCACGCCGCCGGCTGCGGTCAGTAGAACCAGCATGACTAAGAGGACGGTTTCACCGGACGGCAACGAGATAACGTCAGTCGCGGAACGACCCGCGGTAGTCACGAAGATGGCAAGCAGAAGAACGTGAACGATGATTCCCGCGATGTTGTTGAGGCCGACCCCGGCGATAGCAACTGCAGGTTCGATTCCGCTTTTCTGCAAGTACCGGATGTTGGCTGCCATGCCACCAACCTTCGCCGGTGCGATACGGTTGAAGAAGGACGCGGCGACTTGGGCCAATAGCGTCGGGAAGAAGCGGAGCCGCTCCGGCATCGCCCCCATCAGCGCTAGGGCAGCACCGGCATACGTGAGTAGCGAGAAGAGCACCACCAGCGGGAACCACTGCCAATCCGCGTCCACGACATCGCCAAAGTCCACCTCTGCGAGCTGTGGGATCAGAAAATAGAAGGCAAGGCCAAGCATGATCGTGGTTAGGACGGTTTTCGAGTTGATCCTCTCGAGCTTCTCCAGAGACACCTGCTCGAGACCGGTCGCAT
>JASJHC010000249.1:0-13434 GCA_033791245.1 Acidimicrobiia bacterium
CCTTCGTGCAGGATCATCGGTCTACTCCGGAGTCACATATGCGGCCGTCAGTCCGCCGTCCACAAGGAAGTCGGTGCCCGTCACGTACGACGATTCGTCCGATGCCAAGAAAAGCGCGGCTTGCGCCATTTCTTTGGCCTCGCCAAACCGTCCCATGGGGACATGGACCAAACGACGGTTCTTCTTCTCGTCTGTATCAAGAAAGCTCATCAGCAGCTCGGTTCGCAGCGGGCCGGGGCAGAGTGCATTTACCCGCACTCCCTCCCTGGCATGTACTACCGCAAGCTCGCGCGTCAGGGCAAGCACTGCCCCCTTTGATGCGGTGTAGGCAAGTTGCGGCGTCGCCGCACCAACGATTGCGACAAAAGAGGCGGTGTTGATTACCGACCCGCCACCACTGCGCAGCATCGCAGGAATACCGTACTTGCAGCCGAGATAGACACCCTTGGCGTTGACGGCCATCGTTTTGTCCCAGACGTCTTCTTCTGTACTCACGGCGTCACCGTCGGCAGGCATCATGATTCCGGCATTGTTGAACAGAACATCGAGCCGACCGAATTCCTGCTCAGTCTTGGCCACCATCGCCTCACATGCGGTTGCATCAGACACATCGGCGATAACGGATATGGCCCGGCCCCCCGCGGCGGTAATTTCTTCTGCCACGGCGGCGACAGCGGCCTCGTTCATATCCACCGCGGCTACGGCAGCTCCCTCTGCAGCAAACAGTAGAGCCGTCTCCCTACCGATGCCGTTTCCCGCTCCGGTTATCAGCGCGACCTTGTCTTTGAGCCGCATGGCCACCTTCCTCTATCTAAATCCGTTCGAAGTACCGACGCCGTTCCCAGTCGGTAACCGCATTGTCATATGCCGCAATCTCAGTCTCGAAGAAATGGCAATAGTGCTGATGTACGTCGGCACCAAACGCTTCGATCGCAAACTCGCTTGCCGCGAACAGGTCCAAGCCGGCACGCAGGGTCTTGGGGACTTCGGGGAGCTCGGCTGCTGCGTATACGTCGCCCTCAAATATCGGTGGCGGTTCAATCTTGTTATCGATCCCGTCGAGACCTGCGGCCAGCATTGCTGCATAGGCCAGATACGGGTTCACGTCGGCCCCTGGGACGCGGCACTCAATACGAAGGCTCGGGCCGTGGCCGACGATTCGGAACCCAGCGGTTCTGTTGTCGTGGCTCCAGGCGATCCGAGTCGGCGCCCACGATCCAGCCTGGAACCGTTTGTAAGAATTGATCGTCGGGGCAAAGAGCGGGATCAGCTCAGAGATCTTGTCCATCCAGCCACCGAGGAACCAGCGGAACTCATCAGAGACCATGAGTGGCGGGAATGAGATCTCTCCCGGAAAGGCATTGGTCTCACCGTCCCACAGACTGACATGAATGTGACAGCTGGAGCCTGCCTCCGTCTCGTCGGGTTTGGCCATGAAGGTGATAGCCATCCCCATCTCGTCGGCTGTCTCTTTCATACACTGCTTCATGAGCACATGACGATCGGCCATCTCGAGGGTTTCCGCATAACGGATATTCATCTCGTGTTGGCCCCGCCCCCACTCCCCCTTGGAGTTCTCGACAGGGATACCCGACCGCGAGAGATGGCGGCGGATCGCCCCGTTGTATGGCTCTTCCCGAGTCCCCTGGAGAATGTGATAATCCTCGTTGTACCAACCGACGGGATTCAGGTCGGCATACCCCTTTGTGGCCGCACTTCGATAGCTGTCCTCGAAGATGAAGTACTCCAGCTCAGAAGCGGCCTTTGCCGAGTAACCCATGCTGGCGGCGCGTTCTAGCTGCTTGCGCAACATCGACCGGGGCGCAACCGACACCGGATCGCCGCTCACTTCGTCATGGAGATCGCAGAGAACAATGGCGGTGCCCGGTAGCCAATCGGCGAGGCGAAGCGTTGCGAGGTCGGGGACCATGTGAAAGTCTCCGTAGCCGGTCTCCCAGTTGGAGAACTCAAATCCGGGAACCGGCTCCATTTCCATGTCTGCAGTCAACAGATAGTCACACGCGTGAGTACCCTCGACATCGATTCCCTCGAGGAAGAACTCTGCGTCGTACCGCTTGCCCTGTAGCCGTCCGTAGTGATCCGTGAAGGCAACCACCACAGTGTCGACATCCTCGGACGTAACCATCGCTCGTAGTTGTTCGATCGTGATGAATCCCCGCATTGTGGTCCTCCCTGTTGACCTGTGCAGACCGGAAACGGTGGCTTACGGCTACTTGCTCTGCCCAACCGCAAACCCGCTCATGAATGGCTTTTGCATCAGAACGAAGACGATGGCGGGTGGGATCGATGCAATGATGGCTGCCAGCATCAGCGGGCCGTAGGTGAGCGCCCCGTCAACGTTGGTCAGTGTCTGTAACGCAACCTGCACCACGGAGCGGGATTCGTCGCGGATGATCAAGCTCGGCCACAAGAACATGTTCCAGGTATAGACATACTGGATGACGAACAGAGCCGCGATCACGTTCCATGACAGCGGGATCAGTACCCGAGTCAGGAACTGGATCGGGGTGGCACCATCGATCTGGGACGCTTCCAGCAGAGACCCCGGCAGGTTGGCGAAATGCTGTCGGAACAAGAAAGCGCCCGTGGCCGAGGCGAGGAACGGCAGGACCAATGCAGTCATCGTGTCCTGCCAGCCAAACCCGGAAACCATGCGGAACATGGCAAGGATCATCACCTCGGTCGGCATCATCAGCGTGATGAGCACGAAGAAGAAGACGACCCACTTGAAACGGAACTTGAAGTAGACGAAAGCCAAACCAGCCAGCAGCGAAAGCACGGTCTTGCCAATGGTCACCCAGAACGACATCTGCAGCGAGTTCCACATTGCACCGGCGAAGTCTCTCTTCACCCAGACTGCGTCGAAGTTTGATTCGAGAGCACTGCCAGGGGTGAACTTGAATGAGAAGATCTCTGGGTTGTTCTGGGTTGCGATCAGTGCGGCGTACAGCAGCGGGAACGCAATAATCAGAGCAGTGATAGACAACCCAATGTGATAGGGCCAGCTACGACCACGAGCCCAACCCTTGCGTTGCACTCCTGGGTTAAGACCGGACATCAGGAGCCCCCATAGCTAACCCGTTCGCCGCTGGTTCGGAACTGCCACAAAGTCACCGCGATGACTGCGATGAACAAGAGCACCGACTGGGCGGCACCACGACCAAGGTCACCATTGTTGACGCCGACGCGGATGATCTCGTAGATCGCTACTGAGGTTCGACCGGCGGGGGCACCCTTGGTCATGAAGTCAATCGTGGCATATACCTCAAAGAATGCGTAGGTCAGGTTGGTGACCAGCAGGAAGAACGTGATCGGTGACAGGGCGGGAAGAACGATCTTCTTGAATCGCTGCCATGCCGAAGCACCATCGATCACTGCCGCCTCCACCTGATCTACCGGAACGGTCTGTAGACCCGCAAGGTAGAAGAGAATGTTGTAGCCAAGAATCTTCCAGGCGCTGGCCAGGATGATGGCGATCATGGCCAGAACCGCACTCTCGCGGTAGTTCGGTACATCGATGCCAAACCATGTCTCCATGACGTGGGTGAAGATTCCGGCCGTCGGGTCAAAAATCATGAAGAAAAGAACGCCGGCGACTGCCGGGGAGATGGCGTAGGGCCAGATCAGCAATGTCCGGTAGATCGTGCCCCCACGGACCTTGCGGAAAGCGAGATAGGCAATGGCGAGCCCGCCGGACATGCCGAGGCTCACAATTCCCACCGAGATGATGACCGTATTGACATAGACCGGCCGGTAGGCAACCTGGCCGCCGCCACCTGGCGAGAACATGGCGTACAGGGCCACAAAGACCGACAACATGGCTACAACCGATGCGACATCGGCACCTTTGCGGCTGGCCGTGCCGGGGGCCGAGCGGGTGATCCACAAGCGAGCGCCGTAGATAAGCGCAATCGCGATGAGGGGGTACGCAACCAGCTTGATCGGATCGGTGATAAGCAGTTCGGTGAAGTTCCCGAAACATACATCGACGGATCTCGGAGCACCAAGCCTGGTCAGTTGCGTCGACAGCGTGAAGGTTCGGATGGCGGGGACGTAAAGAAAGACCACCAAGATGGCCAGCGTGGGAGACAGCAGGACCCAGGGCACCCACCAACCCATTCGGTAGCCACCGGTCTGGATCTCACCGGTCATCTCCGATGATTCCCTGATTCGACCATCAGCTCTGTCGAATAGCGAGTGCAGCGCCAAGAGCGCCAGCCACGCTCCACCAGTCATTAGACCGTAGGCGAGCAGATGATCGACGCCGCTGGTTTCGGCTGCAAACCCGCACTGGCCCATGGCGAACGGGGTAACCGCAGCCCCAAAGACGGCAACAGTCGCTGCAATGCCGTACCTGACGGGCGACGGGTTGGCCGTCTTCCAACGAACATAGATGGGCCCGAGGATGGCGGCGGCAATAAGGCCAAGAATCAGCAAGAGGGATCAGTTCTCATTCTGTGTCGCAAGAATTTGCTGTTTTGGGGCGGAGCACTCGCCCCGCCCCAAAACTGTATTAGTTAGTTACCGAACAACAGCTCGTATTCCGAAAGTGACTTGTTTGCTTCTTCGTTGGCCTGGGCCATACGAGTTGCAACATCGAGATCGTTGACGAGGATATCCTCGATAGCGAGCGTGATGACGTCACGGATCCCGACGAAGTTGCCAAGAAGCGCACCCAGCGAAGCAGGAGTGTTCTGGGCAGCAGCGAGCTGATCAGAAGCAACCTTGCTGTTGGGGCTTTCCTCGTACCAACCCTCGTCGACGAGCAACTGAACTGCGTCTTCGGTGATCGGGACATAACCGGTCAGCTGATGCCATGCAGCAGCATTCGCAGGATTGGAGAAGAAGTTCATGAACGCAAGCGCTCCGTCTTCTGTCACCGTGTCCATACCGTCAAGCATCCAGATCGTTGCGCCACCGATGAGGTTGCCAACGTAGGGGACATCGTCGTTAGCGGGCATGAAGCTCGCCTGGTTCTCGAAGGTAGCGTTCTCATCGAAGAACGTCGTGTCCGAGCTCGAGTACACCAACATCGCTACCTCACCTGCGAGGTAAGCATTTGATGTTCCGTCCCAGTCACGCTGCAGACCCGTGTACGTGTAGTAGCCGGAGTCCGATAGACCCTTCCACCACTCGAGATAGGAAAGCATGCCGTCGGACTCGAGGAAGACCTCGGTGGCCCGGCCGGTGCGACCGTTGTCGGCGTTGCCGAGAAGCTCGCCCTGCTGGCCGAGGCTCTGCTCGACGAACCACGAGTGGTTCGGCCAAGTGATACAACCGCTCGGTGCATCCGGTAGCGCCATAACTGCTTCACATGCGGTCTCGACGTCGCCCCACGTTGCGGGAGGCTCAGTGATACCAGCGGCGTTCAGAAGCTCCATGTTGTTGAACATCACCGTTGTTGATGTGTTCCACGGCATGGAATAGAACGATCCGTCAACTGTGTAGTAGTCACGAGCAGCCGAAACGACTGAGTCCAGAACGACTGGCTCACCAAGAATCTCGGTGCGGCCGGCGATGGCATCTGTAACTGACTTGAAGATCGCGTTGCCGGAGCCGTCCACTGCATCGAGCGCCTGCCTGGTGGCAGCCTCAAAGAAATGGATCATGGCCGGTGGCTCGCCACTGTCCACAGCAAGCACAGCAGCATCAAAAGCGTCGTTGTAGGACGCAAATGAGGTCACCTTGATGTTGTAATCCGCGTGGTTTGCGTTGAACGCAGCGGCTGCGTCTTCAGCAAAACCGAGACGAGCTTCGTCCGAAAAAGCTACCCAGAAGTCAATATCGATGACCTCTCCGGCATCCGTCGCAGCGGCGGTCGTTTCGGTGTCTCCTCCACCCGCCGCAGCGGTGGTAGTGGTGTCTTCAGAGTCGCTGCCACAAGCGGCGGCGACCAGCATTAATACGGCAAGCAACGCAAGAAATCGGTACTTCATAATCCTCCTATGTACTGCTCCCGGGCCTGATGGCGGGGAACTCTAATCCAAGACATAAACCAATGTCTATATGCGGACGTTAGCCAAGCCGGACCGATCAGACATATCTGCCTACCCATTTTTTCCCACGTCGCAGATGCAGGTTCATCATCGGGTGTTGTCGGCGTCTGTTGAAACAAGCTCGACGTCCACATCGAAGCTCTGCAATTCGGCGACGAACTCGTCGAATGTGTGACCGGGAAAGATGCTCGCATCGCCAGCCCGGGGCACCCCAATGAGAAGTGCAGCCGGTGGTGTCTCTTCCAGATAGGCAAGGATTTCTGGGCGCGGCTCCCCCGTCCGCAACACCACGTCGGCCACGACGTCAGACGCGTTCGAGCGCTCCCGCGCGACCCGAACCAAGGCGTGAAGCAGCCAGCTCATCTCTTCGGTTATCGCCCGCTGCATGCGATCGGGCTGCTCGGCAAAGTCGCGCCCACCAAGCACATGGAGAAACGTGAGATGTGACTCCTCGGTCACCGCCCTGCGGAACGCAGCCATGTGCACCACCCGCGAATCCTCGCCGGCATTGGTCGCACAAACGATACGACTCATTCCGTTCCTCCCTCTGGCTCTGGCTCGGTCTCGACTACCTGGGCGGCGCCGAGGCGGGAGCGAAGAAACTCCAATGCGGCCAGCCGGTGTGCCAAGTCGTTAGAAAACTCCTCGGCAATCTCGGCGCCCACCAAGCCGCGACGCGCCAGGTCAAGGACCGCGGTTCGCTCGGCGTTCAAGGCATCAGCCCGCGCCTGGAGGAACATCTCAGTCTCCAATCCGGGGTGATGCTGGAAGTGCACATCCAGGACGGCTCGATCACGTCGAATTTCCTCTTCGTACTTCTCGTCAAGCGATGCCCATAGCTGCGGCAGCACCAGCCCTTCTCTCCGCAGTCTTTCGATCTCGGCTCGGCCCGCCCGCTTGCTGTAGATGGCGGCCTGCTGCCGTTGCTGATCAACGACAGCATCGGACCGTTTCCCAAGACCAAGCCGCCGGATGAGGCCGTTGATGGTTGTTCCCTGAAACAGCAAGGTGAAGAGCACCACTCCGAAGGTGGCCAACTCCAGCACATCCGAAACACTTTCGTCGAACGAGCTCGAAAGGGTCAACGCCAGCGCCAGGCTGACGGCTCCCCGCAACCCACCCCAATACATGACATGCTGGTAGCCGATCGGTACGTGTTGGGTCGCCCGGATACGGTTCTGCACCATCATCGCCCCGTAGATGATGACTGCTCTGGCGAGAAGAATCGCCACCACTGCTACCGCCACAAAGTTGAGATGCCCGGCCAGATCGGCGACATTGATGCGCAACCCGATCAACAAGAACACAAACGAGTTCACCGTGAATGAAAGGAACTCCCAGAAGTTCTCGAGAGTGAGACGGGTGGGTGGCGATGTGTTTCTCAACCCGATATCGCCGACAACCAGCCCTGCTGCCACCACCGCCAAGATTCCGCTGAGGTGGAGTCCGTCCCGTCCGATAAGCAAGCCGAATTCTTCGGCGATCAGGTATGAGCCAAATGCCAAAGCAACGGTGACCGCCGTTTCCACAAGGTGATCGTCGAGGTTGCGCAGGATCACGTTGGACACCACGTAACCGAGGATCAAACCGACGGCGAGACCACCAAAAGCGACAACGACGAAATCTCCAAGAGCGCCACTCAGACTGAACTTGGCGGCGTCGGCTGCCCCGGCCGCTACCGCCAGGTTGAACACAACGATGGCCACACCATCGTTGAACAGACTCTCCCCTTCGACCAGTGTGGTTAGCCGTTTACTAACGCCAAGGCTGCGGAACAGTGCGATCACCGCAACCGGATCAGTAGCCGAAATGAGCGCTCCAAATGCAAGAGCGGCTGGCCAGGGAACGTTGAGGATCTCGCGCACAATGGCACCCACCACAAAGGTGCCAATGAGCGTCCCACCAATCGCCAGAGTGAGAATCGATGCAAGGTCGTTGCGGAGCCGCCGCCACGGAAGATGCATCGTTGCTTCGAAAACAAGCGGTGGCACAAAGACACCAAGAATGAGGTCCTTCGAGATCATCACGTCGGCCTGGGTGGTGGCGGCCATCACCAGCCCCGCCACCACCAGCAATACCGTGAACGGCACCTTCACCAAACGTGCGACGACGGCAACCGCCGCGGCGAGGGCAATCAGCCCAACAGCCCATATCTCCACGTTGAGCACGCCGCTCGGCGCAACCCCTTCAGCGGTAGCCAGTATCGATATCAAAGTGATTTCCCCATGGGTAGCAACCCTACCTTGGGTGTCGAGCTGGAGAGATAGTTAGACGCTCGCAGACCTGAACCCCAGCCCTGCCGAAACTCGCAAGATCCGGATAGCGCTTCGCTATCCGGATCCGAAGCTGCTCATAGCGAAGCTATGAGCAGCCGACTATGTGTTGTGGCAGGACCGGGACACGGTTGAGCTGGCCACCGATTGCATCTTGGATGGCGGCGAATACGGCGGGACCAGCCGAGATGGTTGGTGGCTCGCCGATGCCTTTCGCTCCGAGAGGACCCCAGCGCTCTGGCTCCTCAACAAATCGCACCTCAATATGAGGTGCATCCAGGAAGGTGGGCAGCAAGTAGTCGGTGAAGTTGGGGTTCTTGATGACACCCTTGTCGACCACCAACTCCTCTAGCACAGCCATACCGACGCCCTGCAGGGCACCACCCTCAATCTGACCGAGAGCGGCTACCGGGTTGAGCACCTTGCCGACGTCCTGCACGGTGTCGAGTTGGATCACCCGCACTAGGCCCAGTTCGGGGTCGACATCGACCACCGCACGATGAGCCGCAACTGCAAAGGCCGGATGGGCATCACCCTGGCCGTTCTCGTCCGTAGCGAAGGTCTCGGGATGACGGAACCGTATCTCATGCTCTTGCACCCCGGCTGCGCATAGTTCCCCAAGAGTCACAATGAGCTGGCCATCACGCCATACGCCCTCGCTGGAAAGGTCATCGCCCTCGAAATCCTCGATGATCTGCTGCCGCATCTCCACCGCACATTGGTGAGCGGCACCGCCGGTCATCTGTGTCTGCCGGGAAGCCGAAGTCGACCCGGCCGAACCGATGACCCCTGTATCGGACCAGACAACGGCGACTTGCTCCATCTGCAGCACGTCGCGAACGAGCTGCTGGATAATCGTCACCATGCCCTGCCCGACTTCGGCCGCCGCTGTATAGACCTCGACACCGACTGGGCTGATCGCAATACGCACGTCGGAGTAGTCGTCGAACGCCTCAGAGAAGGCCAGGTTCTTGATGGTAACGCCGTAGCCGACGCCCCTCTTCACATGATCTGGGCTTGTCGTTAGCCCAGTGCCACCGGGCAGGTGGCGGGGATCATCAGACTCAAGCGGACCCACCATTGGCATGGCCGCCAGTTCCTCGATGAGCTGGGCAGTGGGTAGCGACCCTTCGATGATCTGACCAGACGAGTTCATCGGATCGCCATGGCCGAGAGCGTTCCTGCGCCGTATCTCAAGACGATCCATACCCAGCTCGTCGGCAAGCCGGTCCATCTGTGCTTCATGGCCGAATGCGGTTTGCACTCCACCGAATCCACGCATGGCACCGGCGGGCGGGTTGTTGGTCTTCACAGCAACCGCATCCACAAAGACGTTGTCGCACTTATACGGCCCCATCGCAAAATAGGCGGCGTTGCCGATGACAGCATTGGACGACGACTCGTAGGCTCCGCCGTCAAGAATCAGCCTTGCCTCCGCTTTGACGAGCTTGCCGTCGGCATCAGCCTCGTGTCGATACCACATGCGTGCCGGGTGGCGATGCACGTGAGCGACGAAGGACTCGGCGCGATCGAACATCATCTTGACCGGTCGCCCGGTGCGAAGGGCCAACAAGCAAAGGTGGATATGCATGCTCACGTCCTCACGCGAGCCAAACGCCCCACCCATGCCGACCGGATGACAACGAATCTGCTCAGGCGCGACATCGAGACACGGATAGATCTGCCAATGGTCGCTGTGCACCCATTGGCTTACCGCATATAGATCGACACCGCCCTCACCGTCAGGAATGGCCAACCCGGCTTCATTGCCGAGGGGAGCCTGGTCTTGCTGGCCAACCTCGTAGTAGCCCTCAACGACAACTGCGCCGGCAGCGCCGCGGTCACCGCGGCGGATCTTCATCCTTCGGGTCTGGGAGTCAGCCGCATCGGCTTCTTCCATGTCCGTCAGCGGCTCGAGTACCTCGTATTCGACAACGATGGCGGCGACACCAAGCTTGGCTGTGGCCAGATCACTGGCGGCCACGACGGCGATCGGCTCGCCCCAGTAGTTGCACTCGCCATTGGCAAACACCGGCTGGTCAGGGACATGCATCCCGAATCCAGGGAGTCCCGGCACATCCTCCTGAGTGAGGACCGCAACGACTCCACCGACGGCAAGCGCCGGTGAGGTGTCGAGCTTGGCAATGCGGGCTCGCGGGTGGGGGCTGCGCAGCGTCGCCGCCCACAACATCCCCTCTGCCTGGAGATCCGATGCGTAGGCAAAGTTGCCGGTGACCTTGGGAATCCCGTCCGGACGAAGCGGCGATTCGCCGATCCCGCCACGAACCTTCTTGCGAGTTGCTGCGGATGTGGTCATGGTGTCTCCCCCGCCAGAGCTTCCAGGGACCGCAGAATGGCCCCGTATCCGGTGCAACGGCAGATGTTCCCGGACAGGCTTTCTTTGATCTCGTCGGTTGTGGGATGGGGGTTCTGCTCGAACATGTGCGCCGCGGTCACGACAAACCCTGGCGTACAGAACCCGCACTGCACCGCGCCATGGTCGATCAACGCCTGCTGTACCGCATGCAATTCCCGCTCGCTGCCGATGCCCTCAACCGTGGTCACCTCGGACCCTTCGCAGTCGGCGGCCATCACCAAACAAGAAGTGACCACCGCACCGTCGAGGACGACGGAGCAAGATCCACACTCTCCCTGTTCACAGGCATTCTTGGAGCCGGGCAGACCAAGTTCTTCTCGAAGCACCTGCAGCAGACTCTCGGATCCAGCCACATCGGCGACACGATCTTCTCCATTGACTTTGAAACTCACAATCATCGTGCAAGACACCTTTCGAGGAGGCGGCGTGCCAATACGCCAGCGGCATGGCGCCGATAGGACTCGGTAGAGCGGTGGTCCGTTATGGGACTGACCTCCTCCGCGACCGTCTTGGCGAATTCCACGAGGACAGATTCGGATGGCGCCGGGTTCTCTGCAATCAGCGCTTCAGCGCGCCTGGCCCGCACCGGGGTCGGGGCCACCGATCCAAGGGCGACCCGCACGGTGCCGTCCTCGTCGCGAACGACACAAGCCGAGACCGTTGAGATAACCATCGCGCTGCGTTGACCGATCTTGGCAAACTGCTGGTTGGACGGGACGTTCTCGGGAAGGACTGCGGCAACGATCACCTCGTCGGGAGCGAGCGCATTCCTCTTCACTCCGGTGAAGAAGTCGCTCCACAAAAGACGGCGAACGCCTCTCTCTTTCGAAGCAACCTCAATCTCGGCATCGATGGCGGCAAGCCAAGGAAGGCCATCCCCTGCCGGACTCGAGGTTCCAATGTTGCCGCCGATAGTTCCGGCGGCTCGAATCTGGGGCGATCCAACTGTTCGCGCCAACTGCGCCAACGCTCGGTGATCGCTCTGTTCGAGACGGGCCCAGGTGACACCGGCTCCGATTCTGTTGCCCTCGATGCCAGCCAGCTCGTCGATACGGCGCAGCGCGATGACATGATCAGGTCGGGTATACCCGAAATTGACCTCGACCATCAGGTCGGTGCCGCCGGCGAGCAATTCCGCACCGGGGACCTCGCTACGTGCTTCGAGCGCTTCGGTCAGACTGTTGGGACGGGTGATCTCCACTCGACACCTCCTCTTTACTGATTGTAAACGGTGCAGCGGGCTCCCGCTCCACGGACCCCGGCGTGGCTCGGATCCCGCTAGCGGCGCTGATCGAAGGCAGCCAGATCAGCGATTCGCAGCGGAACGCCCTCATCGGGATCGTTGAGCAGCTCGAGTAGGCGAGGCACCTCCGAGGCGACTTCCTGGCGTGGCGTGACTGTGACACCATCTGGCCCAGCTCCCAGCAGGAACCCCTGTCCCTCACCAGCCTCGAACCGCATCGGATCAACGTACAGCTTCGCTTTGATTTGTGCTGGGTCACCGTCCTCGGGACAAAACACCATGCAGTTCCCGCATTCGTTGCATAGCTCAGCAAGCACGAGATACTGCTGCCTGCTGGACAGCCCGGACCCGGCGGCGGTGGGTAGCCGGAAGAACGCATCGTTTGGGCAGACTGTGACGCATAGGTTGCACGCGACGCAATCCCACATCTCAAGGTCATGAGCAACGGCACGCGGAACGCCCTCGTTGGCGGCAACGTCATATCTGGCCTTAGCGTCGCCGGCGAGAGTCGCACGCAAATGGGCTTCGGCAGGGCCGCGGAAACCCGCGGCCTGCGCCTCGGTCCACTGCATACGGTGCCACTCGTGCAACGTTGTGGCTCCCCCTGCTTGCAGATCACGTTCCAGCTGTCGCAGCATCGGCTCCAATCGCCCGTAGCCGCCGGGGCGGAGCAAATCCGAAGACAGTGTGGCCGGGCTCACCCCCATGCCAATCGTCTCTCCCACGTTCTCTTTGGTCACACCAGCAGAGAAGCTCACCTGAATCGGCCCGTCATGACCGGCGATTGCGAAGGCGCCCGGCATCGTATTCAACAGCTCGTCGAGCAGCGCGGTGGCCAGCACATGGAGCGGCGGACCCGACATATACATCGGGTCGGCGGGCAGGAACTTCTTGTCGTTGTGGACGACCATCGTGTTGGTGAGTTTTACCCCGAAGCGTCGCCCGGACTTGGTGGCGTACCTGTTGAGATCACTGATCAGCTCGACACCACGAGCGATGCCCAGATCGTCTACGAATGACAACGGGTCCAGCCAGATATCGCGATAGCCAAGATCCTGCTGCAACAATTCAATGACTCTGGGGAAGCCGAGCAGAGTTGGATTCAGCTTGACGATGACATCGACGCCATGGCGATCCATCAGGTGTTTTACGATTGCCTCGATCTCATCGGGTGGGCAACCGTGGAAAGTAGACACGGTGATGGAATCCGCAACCCTGATCGGGAACTCGTGATCACGATATGCGGCGAACGGTTCCGGGAGCAGCGGGCGGAGCCGATCGATCACCGCGCTGGCGTCCATCATCGAATCGATGAACCCTGCGACCTTGTCGGACTGGATACCGGCGAGGTCGTATCCGACCGACATATCGAATATGTGGGGGCCGGGAGCTTCCCCAATGTACGGTCGGAGCGGCTCCCAGTTGCGCAGGATCTCGATCATCATCCACGCCTTCACGTACTCCTCGAGGGATTCGTGGACGGGTAGCTCCTGGCTCCACTCAATGTTGAAGCCGATCGTCTCC
>JASJHC010000250.1:0-7659 GCA_033791245.1 Acidimicrobiia bacterium
GTGAAGGCCTCCGTCTTGCCGCCGAAGGCACCGCAGACCCAGCCACCATCGATGCCCTTCTCACCGGTTCCGGCGGGTTCCGCATGGGTCCCTTCACCCTCATGGACCTTGTCGGACTCGACGTGAACCTCGCGGTCTCCAAGTCAGTCTTTGCCCAATCGTTCCATGATCAGCGCTTCGCCCCGCACGTGTTGCAACAGAGCATGGTGGATGCGGGGCGGCTGGGCCGCAAGAGCGGAGAGGGGTTCTTTGAGTATGGGGACGAGAAGCCACGGGCTGTTCCCCAAACCCTTGCCCCACAGCCGGCACCAGGCAACGTGGAAGCACACGGCGATCTCGGTTGGGCGGCGGGGTTGATCCCCCAACTGTTGGCTGCCGGTGTTGAGGTGGACACCGTGGCCGCTGGTGGCCCCGGTCATCTCATCTTTGCTGGTTTGCACCTGGTCCCGACCGATGGCCGGACCGCTACCCAGCTCGCTGCTGATCAGGTATTCGGATCAGACAACGTGATTGTCTTCGACCTCGTGCACGATTGGGACCAGGTCAGCCACATCGGGATTGCCCTGGCCGATCAGGGTGATTCCGGCAAGGTTGCGACCGTTGCCGGACTCTTTCAAGCAATTGGATGTGAGGTCAGCCGTGTTGACGACACCCACGGCATGGTCGTGATGCGTACGGTTGCCCAGTTGGCCTCAGTTGCCGCCGACACGGTCACCGCCGGAGTGGCGCACGCCGCCGACATCGACACCGCGATGCGGCTCGGCGCCAGCTATCCGTCCGGGCCGCTGGAGTGGACCGACCGCATCGGGGCAGGCACAGTCGCCGCGGTTTTGAGCAACATCCGATCCGGATACGGAGAAGATCGTTATCGGGTGCCAACTCTTATCTCCCGATGCGCCGCCACCAACCGTCCCATCCGTGAAGGGGGCGATCGTGGCTGAAGCTTTCATCTGTGACTCGATCCGCACCCCGGTTGGCCGCTTTGGTGGTTCGCTGGCTGCAGTCCGGCCCGACGATCTTCTTGCTCACACGATGCGCACCTTGATGGAGCGCAATCCAGGCGTCGACTGGTCGGCCACTGATGACGTGATGATGGGTGCTGCCAATCAGGCTGGTGAAGACAACCGAAACGTCGGCCGGATGGCAGTACTTCTGTCGGGCATGGATGCTGCCGTTCCCGGCACGACCATCAACCGGCTTTGTGGCTCTGGCATGGAGGCCGTTGGCTACGCAGCTCGCTCCATCAAAACAGGCGAAGCCGATCTGATTCTCGCCGGTGGTGTGGAATCTATGAGCCGAGCACCCAAGGTCATGGCAAAGGCGGAGACTGCTTACAGCCAAGGCGTCGAGGTCTACGACACGACCATCGGCTGGCGGTTTACCAACCCGGCGCTTGCCGAACGTTTTGGTAAGGACGAAATGCCGGGCACGGCAGAGAACGTTGCGGTTGAATTCGAGATCAGCCGCGCCGACCAGGACAAGTTCGCATTGCGCAGCCAGCAACGCACTGCGGCTGCGGTGGCGTCAGGGCGACTTGCCGATGAGATCGTTCCGGTCACTGTGCCGCAGCGCCGCGGTGCCTCGATCACCGTCGATCGAGATGAGCATCCCCGGCCCGACACCAGTTTCGAGAAGCTGGCCGCATTGCGACCGATCTTTGAGGACGGCACGGTTACCGCAGGCAACGCATCCGGCATCAACGACGGTGCCGCCGCGGTACTTGTCGCCTCGGAGCAGGCCATTGCGAAGTACGGCCTCACGCCGCAGGCTCGGGTGATCGGTATGGCAACCGCCGGAGTCCCGCCTCGGATCATGGGGATCGGACCGGTACCCGCTACCCAGAGACTGTTGGGTCGGGCCGGTGTTGCTCTCGATGACATCGGAGTGATAGAGCTGAATGAGGCCTTTGCGTCTCAGGCACTGGCCTGTCTGCGCCAGCTCGGTCTGGCCGACGACGCCGAACACGTCAATGCCAATGGAGGCGCAATCGCGATTGGGCATCCGCTGGGGATGACCGGCGCCCGCCTCGTTACCACTGCAGTACGTCAGCTACACCAAACCGACGAAAGATACGCCCTCACCACGATGTGTATAGGGGTCGGGCAAGGCATTGCCATGCTCGTTGAGAAGGTCTGAAAGGACGATGATGGAACTCTTTGAGAAGCATGCGGAGACATTGAAACGGGCAGTCGCCACGATCGGTAACCGCGAGTACTGGAGCCCATACCCAGAGAGCCCGCGCGCCTACGAGGAGGATGCTCCCACCAAAGGCGAACAGGCATTCCAAGAGCGTCTCGGTAAAGAGTTCAGTCTGGACCAGCCGTCGCACGGGTCGTCGGCCGGCGGTGAGTCCTCTCCGTATGGAACGGAGCTCGGGGTCACCTACCCCACCACCGATGTACCGACGCTGATCACCGCCGCCCAGGCTGCGATGAAGCGATGGGGAAAAGCTACGCCCGAGGAGCGAGCCGGGGTCTGTCTGGAGATACTCGATCGGCTCAAGGACAACAGCTTCGAAATGGCGCACGCCGTCATGCAGACCACGGGGCAGGCGTTCCTGATGGCATTCCAGGCGGGCGGTCCGCATGCCCTTGACCGCGGTCTTGAGGCGGTTGCCTATGCCTACGCCGAAATGACCCGTCTGCCAAGCGGGAAGATGCTCTGGGAGAAGCCCCAGGGAAAGCGTGATCCGCTGCAGATCGAAAAGCAATGGCGGATAAGGCCGAGAGGCGTCGCCGTAGCAGTCGGTGTTTCGACGTTCCCCACTTGGAACGGGTATCCAGGAATCTTCGCCAGCCTTGCCACGGGTAATCCGGTCATCATCAAGCCACACCCCGGCACCATCCTGCCGCTGGCACTGTTTGTCGAGACAGCACGTGGTGTTCTCGCCGAGGCCGGCTTTGACCCGAACACGGTGATGCTTGCGGTCGACACTCCCGACGCTCCAATCGCCAAGGACTTGGTTATGGACCCCGCGATCGGCATGGTCGACTACACCGGTGGCTCCAGCTTCGGCGAATGGCTGGAGGAGAACGTCACCCACGCTTTGGTATTCACCGAGAAGGCGGGGGTCAACTCGGTCGTGATCGACTCGGCCGCCGACCTCAAGGGCATTTTCCGCAATCTGTCGGTGTCGCTGACCATGTACTCCGGTCAGATGTGCACCACCCCGCAAAACGTATACATCCCCGCCGCGGGGATAACGGTTGGTGACGAACATGTTTCGTTCGATGAGGTCGCCTCTGGCCTCGCTGGTGCAATCGGTGGCCTCCTGTCGGACGACCAGAGAGCCGGCGACATCCTTGGCTCGATAAAGGGCACCGCAATCGCCGGCCGGATTGCTGATGCAGCAGCAAGCGGTGAAGTCCTGCTGGCCTCTCGCGAGGTCACGCATCCCAACTTCGCCGACGCCGAGGTGCGCAGCCCGGTCATCGTCAAGGTGGATGCCGCAGACACTGACGTCTACATGCGGGAGATGTTCGGACCCATCATCTACGTCGTCGCTACCCAAGGGACCGAGCAGAGTTTGCAGTTGGCCAAGGACTCGGCAATCGCCCACGGGGCGCTCACCTGGCTGGTGTACACGACCGACGACGACACCATGGAGGCCGCCATTGATGCTGCTGTGGACGCCGGCGTCTCGGTCGCTTTCAATCTCGCCGGCGGGCTCTATGTGAATCAATCGGCGGCGTTCAGCGACTTTCACGCGACCGGGGCAAACCCTGCGGGCAACGCATCGCTGACCGACCCCGCGTTCGTCGCTGGACGCTTCCGAGTGGTTGGAATCAGGATTTCGGCATGAAACCGGCGATGGCGGGGAATACCAGCTATTGGCTATCGCTTGAGGTGACATGACATCTTCTACGGCTGAGATTGCGTTGACCGACCCCGCCGGCAAGGCCACGGTGCTTGGGGACTATCGCGCCAGCCCGCTGATCGTCATTCTGGTGCGCTATTTCGGGTGTCTGCCCTGTCAGGACTACCTGGGACAATTGACCGCCTCCCGCAACCAATTTCCCGCCGATGCTGATGTAGTTGCCGTTGGCGGCTCCGCGCCGTATCAGGCGCGCTGGCTTCGGGACAGCAAGGGTGTCTCGCTACCGCTGCTGCTTGACCCGGAAGAACGCGTCCGCGCCGTCGCCGAAGTCGGGAACCTCTCGGTGCGGGAGTTGACCAGCTGGCAAGGGGCGACAAACTACCTTAAGGCCATGCGCCATGGGTATATGCCGCAAGTACCAACCAGCGACGCCCGGAAGGCCCCCGGGATCATTGTGTTTGATCGCGAGTTCCATCCACTATGGGTGCATCGGGGTGAGACCCTTGGTGACTACCCGACCGTCGACGAGCTAGTTGCCACGGTCGGAGCGCTCACCGCCTAGGTCAGGCGAGTTCTGCAAAGCAGAACTCGGGCTTGCAGAACTCGGGGGGATGGTCTTGTGCCGGTCGGCGGGCTGCTGACACGCCGACCAGCACAAAGCTCAGCCTTCTACAACGATCATGGCCCGCATCCATGGATGCGGTGTGCAGAAGTACTCAAAGTCGCCGGCAGTCTCGAAGGTGTAGGACCACGATTCGCCGAAGGCCAAGAAACCTGAATCGAAGGACTCGTCGACTGCCGTTGACGTGTGGACCTGGCCCTCGTCGTCGTTGACCCAGGTGACTGTTGTGCCAACGGGAATTGTCAGGACGTTGATCGAGTAGTCGGCGGGATCCTCGGTCTCGGCGAATTCATCCGCCGCATCTAGCGGCTGCGCAGTCCACGAGTCCGGCAACATCGAAACGACGATGGCGTCCGCCGCGGCCTCGCTACCCGAGTCGGCAACCGGCTCACCCGTGCCTACGGCTTCGAAGATCTCCGGGTTTTCGGCGCCCTCCACGATGATCGTGCCAAGAGCGCCCTTGTCAAAGGTGCGGCTAAGCGCATGATCGACGAGGACGATCGTGCTGGGAACCTGGCCGATCAGCTCGACCACGGTGCCGCCACCGGCGGGCACCAGTGTGGTTTGTGATCCGCGCAATGGTGCGTTGAGGAGGGCGGCTTCCTGGTAGACAGTGTCCCAGTGCGAGCCGATGGGGTGGAAGTTGGAATCAAGATTGAGTCCTGCGTTCACGAAGTAGATCCGCATCCTTTCGCCAACATTGATCCGCGGCGAGTTGTCGCCCGCCAGAGCGCCTTTGGCCCCGTTGAATACGACGAACGTAGGGTTCTCGTCGGTAATCGCCTGACGATCCGTATCCACTAATCCGGGTTCGACGGTGGTCGTGTAGTACTCGGACTGCACCATGTAGAGCTCGTGATCGGCCGACGGGAGTGGTGTTTCCGGATCAACGAGGATTCCTCCGTACATCCCATGGGAGATGTGGAGAGGAACATCGCCGAACGCACAGTGATACATGAACATGCCCGGGTAGAGCAGGCGGGCCTCGATCGTTGTTGTCTCTCCAGGGGCAACAACCGTGTCGGCGGCGCCGCCACCTTGTCCGGTCACGGCGTGAAAGTCGACGTTGTGCGGATGGGTGTTCGTTGCAGGATTGGTGACGGTGAAGCGGAATATGTCGCCCACCCTCGCTCGGATCATCGGTCCTGGCGTTCCGATCGCCGTGCTGTCGTCACCGGCGATCCGATATCCCCAAGTCTCGTATTCGACGCCGGTCCCCGGGTCGATGGCGACGACGTTCTCAACGACCTGGAAGTGCACTTCGACGATTGCCTGAGTCGTCCGACCGGAAGGCGGCGGGACATCGGGCGCATACGTTGCATTGACTTCAGATGCGGGCGCAACCGGTAGGTCAGCCTTGGGAGTCATCGTCGGCAGAACACTCTCCCCCAAGGGAGCCGTGCCGCCGGCCGCAACCCCGTTCTCGGCGAGATAGGCGGCAACTCTGTCGGAGACGATGGAGTCGTCAACCGAGTCTCGACCGGCGGTAATCGACAGGGCGGCTATGCCGATGGCGGCCGCGGCAACAGCGATGGCGACACCGATCACGGCGATCGAGGCGAGTGTGAAGTGGGGATGGGGAAGCGGTGTGGTTGCG
The DNA here is from genome assembly GCA_033791245.1 of Acidimicrobiia bacterium. Classification (GTDB taxonomy): domain Bacteria; phylum Actinomycetota; class Acidimicrobiia; order Spongiisociales; family UBA5794; genus JAAETI01. The sequence goes on from JASJHC010000250.1 coordinate 6,037, forward strand.
GGCGGCGGTGGGTTCGTGTCGTGGGTGACGGTTTCGGTCATCAGCAGCCTCCGAGGTGTATGTAGAACATGACCAGAATGTGTAGTGGTCTACTATAGGACTAAGGAATTGGAACAGCACTGAACAGAATGGTCCATGCGATGGCGGGAACTCACTGCGTGAGTCCCTTGTGAGTTTGACTGCGTCAAACTCAGGGGAGGGGCTTGCTTCCCGATCGCATCAGTTCTGACTGAAGACCGTGCCGGTGAAGAGGCCACACAGGCGACCGTCGTCTCGGGTGACCCGAACCTGATAGGTAGCCAACTGGCGGCCACGACGGACTTCGGTGGCTTCTGCGATGAGCGTGTCGCCCGTCTTTGTCGCTGCGGAGACCACCAGGTGAGTATCGATAGCGACAGCCACCGGTCCGGCGGCGTTGGAGATCAGCGAGAAAGCGCAATCAGCAAGCGAGAACAAGGCGCCACCGTGCGTGGTGCCGTGGAAATTGAGGTGTTCGTCGGCTATCGACAATTCGACGACCACGTTTTCCGGATCGTCGGAGATCAGCCGTGCTCCTGACGCTGCTGCGTAGCGTCTGTCTCGAAGTAGGTCCTGATTCGGGTGCGCTCGTCCATTGGAGAAGCACGATAGCCAACTAGGCACAGACGAGTCGGGACTAGGTGGACGGATGCTCGCCCAGCTGCGCATCCGCTATTGACTAGCCCCGGAGGTCCGCATTAGGGTGGTGAGCGGAAGCGCTCAGTCATGAGCGGATGCTCAAAGATGGAACCAAGCGACCAAAGTGATGTCAACAGCAGCACCGCCGCATGTGGATGACACCGTGCTCCGAGCCGCGTGGCTCTACTACCGCGAGAACCTCACCCAGGACCGGATTGCCAAAGCCCTCGGTGTTTCGCGGGCCACGGTCGGACGTCTCCTCGAAAGAGCTCGTCGCGAGGGAATCGTTCGGGTCGAGATCGATCCCGATCTGCTTGGAGCCGTCGGCATCGCTGCGGCGCTGTCTGCAAAGTACGAGAGGACCGAGGTCCTGGTTGTGCCGTCGGATGGTGTCGAGCACGATCAGGCGGAGATCAACGCCCGCCTCGCAAGGGCCGCCGCCCAGCTGTTGTCGCGGCGGTTGGCCCCCGATGACACGCTTGCCATCGGGTGGGGCGACACCGTTGTCAAGACGGTCACCCAACTCCCCGCTGGGCGTCAGATAGTCACACTCACCGGTGGTGTCGGCTCGTATCCCGGGGCACTCTCGGCCCGGTTCGGGGAGTCTCTTTCGATGATCCCTGCACCCTTTCTCGCATCAACGCCAGAGAGAGCCGAGACCTTTGCATCGGAGGGATCGATAGAGCAGATCATGACGCAGGCCATAGCTGCGGAGTGGAAGTTGGTCGGCGTCGGTGGTCTGAACCCCGAAGCATCGATCGTGAAGTTCGGATATCAGACCGCAGACGATTTGCGTGATCTCGAAGGATCTGGGTCTGTCGGCGACATACTCGGGCTGTTCTACGGAATCGACGGTCAGATCTTCGACCTCGATCTGCACCGACGCAGGATTGGCGTGGATCTTGACGATCTGGCCAACGCCCCAGGGACCTTGATCGCGGCCGCTGGGGGCACGGACAAGCGTAA
>JASJHC010000251.1:0-2788 GCA_033791245.1 Acidimicrobiia bacterium
GCTGCGGTGGCCGCTTGGCTACGAAGGCCCCTCAATGAAGACTGCCCGGCTGGCTGAAGGACGAGCCTTGGCTGTCTGGGGCGACCCAGGACTTGCTCGGCTCGTTCGTGAGGGCAAGCAGCACACCCATAGGTTTGACGACAGGCTTGTTTCTGCACTCGCCGACCTCATCGAGAAGTGGTCGCCCGGCCCGGCCCCGGACTGGCTGACCTGGGTACCAGCGTTCCAAGGAGGCGGGATCGTCGCCGACTTCACGGAGCGGCTCGGTCTGCGATTGGGTCTACCAGTTCAGGATCTTGTGATCAAGGTGGCCGAGAACCGCCCGCAAGAGGAGATGCAGAACTCCTTCCACCAGGCTCGGAATGTGCAGCGAGCATTCGCCATCAGCGGGGAAGTGTCTGGTCACGGTCTGCTGATCGACGACATAGTGGACTCACGCTGGACACTGACGGTCATCGGCAGCCTTCTACGCGATGCCGGAGCTGAAACCGTATACCCTGTCGTTCTGGCTGACGCATCCCGAGGTGGCTAATGACAGCAGTCGACACGATGACGGCGCTGGTGTTGGCCAGCCGTCTCGGCGACCGGCAACGTCCCTCTCTGCCAGCTGGGGAATGGCACAAGCTGGTCGCAGTGCTCAGCGATGTCGGGATGAGCGCCAATGATCTGTTCGACCAACAGCAGAGCCTCTCGGATCTCCCAGCCCTAGATCCGGAACTCGCCGACCGGCTGACCATGCTCCTCGAAGGCTCAGGGTCCGTTGCGTTCGAATACGAGGAACTGCGCCGTAGGGGAGTCGAGGCGATCGCCATCGGGAACGAGGCGTATCCGGAACGCCTGAGCCGTTTGCTGGCCAACGCCTCGCCGCCGGTGTTGTTCTCGGTGGGCGATTGCTCGCTGCTGTCCAGAGGCGGCGTGGCCATTGTGGGATCTCGCAACGTCAGCCCCGACGGCGCCGAAGTCGCCAAAGCGGTGGCCCGGCAAACAGTAGAGCTCGGGTTGCCGGTGGTGTCGGGGGGTGCCCGCGGCGTCGACCAGCTTGCGATGAACGCCGCTTTCATGGCTGGCGGTACGGTTGTCGGGGTGCTTGCCGACTCCCTTCTACAGCGAATCCGCAAGCCGGACATCTTGCGTGCAATCGACTCGGGGAACACATGTCTGGTGACCCAGCAACATCCCGATGTCGGTTTCAGTCCGGCGGCGGCAATGGCCCGCAACAAGATTGTCTATGCGCTCAGCGACCTCACGGTTGTGGTCGCTACCGATGAAGGCTCCGGCGGTACCTGGGCTGGTGCAGTCGAGAGCCTGAGCCGCGGATTCGGACGTGTAGCCGTGTGGCGCGGAGCGGGTGAGGGGCCGGGCAACGCCGCCCTGGAGCCACGAGGAGCGATCCCGATCAGAGACGTTGCGGAACTTCACCAGCTCGTTGCTACCGAACCAGAGGACCCACCGGAGCAACTGTCGATGCTGGGCTAATGGCATCGCTGCCGGTCTGGGTACGGAGGTCCGCCGGCGTAGCGGGTTTCTTGTGGGGTTATCGGTTGGTCTTCCCAACCGGTTGGGACTGGGAAAAGGCCTGACTTGGTGATGCTGGCGCATGTCGCCGTGGCGCTACTGAAATGAGCTGAGCCGGTGGTAGCTGGGTTCGGCCGGGGGTACCAATGTCACCCAGGCCGCGATAGAGTCAGAACTGAGGCCGGGTCTTGGCCTCACCAGGGGATCACAGGTGTTGTTGCGGGCGAACACTGCGGAGAGACCTCGAGATCCTGCCGCTTCGCCCTCTAACTGGTTCTCGCCCGCATCGCGTGGCGAATTTCCACCACCCACCCCACCCATCAGCCCATCGAGTCATGTCTTCGACAGCGCGCTCGGAAGGAGCCGTCATGAAGCACCTCTTGTTCGTCGTCGCTCTCATTGCGGGTCTGCTGGCCCTGATTGGCGTAGCAAGCGCCGATCTACCGCCGGGAGGATCGTTCAATGACGACAACGGAAACATCCACGAAGCCAACATCGAAGCGATAGCTGCGGCCGGAATCACCAAGGGCTGCAATCCACCTATCAACGACAAGTACTGCCCCGACAAGTCGGTCACCCGCGGGCAGATGGCTGCGTTCTTGGTGCGGGCTCTCAATCTCACCGACGATGGCGGTGGCAACACCTTTGTTGACGATGACGGTTCGATGTTTGAAGCCGACATTGCCAAGCTTGCTGCGGCCGGTATCACTAAGGGCTGCAATCCGCCTGTTAACGACATGTTCTGCCCCGACAAGTCGGTCACCCGTGGGCAGATGGCTGCGTTCTTGGTGCGAGCTCTCAATCTCAGCGACGATGGTGGGGGCAACACCTTTCTTGACGACAACGGCTCGACGTTCGAGGTCGACATTGCCAAGCTTGCTGCCGCCGGTATCACCAAGGGCTGCAATCCACCCGCCAACGACAGGTACTGCCCCGGCAGTGCAGTGCAGCGTGACCAAATGGCATCGTTCCTGGCACGCGCCCTCAACCTCGACCCGATCACACCCCCGCCTCCAGCAGGCGTCCAATTCACTGGGCCACTCGAGTCACGGCCGGATCTCTCGGGTGAGATCAGCTTCGAAGTTTCCGACGACAACACCGAGGTCAAGAACGTCAGCCTCGCAATGGACTTCCACAATTATGACTGCGGCGGCGGCTGGACCAAGTCCACCACCGGCGGCAAGATGACCATCTTCGCCACGCTGCCCGTGACGAACGGGTCGTTCTCGTACACCAGCAGTACCTTCACGTTATCGGGGAGCTTCGACAGTCC
>JASJHC010000252.1:0-2669 GCA_033791245.1 Acidimicrobiia bacterium
GCCATCGAGCCGGGTCGTAGGGCCGGGGTCGGTCTCTGTGCGGCCGGATTACCTCGTGCCATCTGGGCTGCCCTCCGGTTACTCACACGCCGTATCTCCTATCCCGAAGCGGCGCGGCAGATCGAGCTGACTACGGGTCGCGGAACTGCGATGGCCTACCAGGGATTCGGGCTGCGTCTCTGATACGACGTTGCTACTGCGCTGGAGCGACTATCGAGGCCTGCGGGCGGCCGTTTGCAGCTCGCCTGGTCGGTGTGATCGTGTACCGGGCCGGGAGTGATGTGGCTCTGGCAAGTCGTGCTCCGTCACTCGATGGATTGCGACGCTAATGAGGTCGGTGTCTAGCTCAACCAGTTCCTCGTATTCGGCGCTGCGGCGCTTCGGCTTGGTCGAACAAGCACCTGTCTGTACCTCTGGGTCATCTTCTGTTGCGGCCACTCTGCAGAGCGCCATAGCGAAGAGCAACGCCGCGAAGTAGATGCCACAGCCGATGAGCCATACGTTCATTCCGTCCTCCACAGTGGCTATCGGCCGCTTTGTCTCAGACCTATAGCGCGATGGTGCACTTTAGGCTATATCGGGCAACGGCAGAGACATTTGGGTGAGCCGGCACTCCAAGAGACCAGTTGGTCATCAGGTTGGTCAGGTGTGTCCTGATCGTGTTACTACGAGTCCTTCACAGGCGGAACCGCAATCGGGGAGACGCGCCAGATCTCTTCGCAGTACTGGCGAATCGCTCGATCCGAGGAGAAGAACCCGCAGCGGGCGGTGTTGAGGATCGAACTCTTTGTCCAAGCGTCAACATCGGAGAATGCGTCATCGACGTCGTCCTGACGGTCGATGTAGCCGCGGTAGTCGGCCATCGTCAGGAACTGGTCATGGCTCAGAAGGTCATTGACGATCGGAGCGAACAGGCCAGCGTCTCCGCGCGAGTAACGCCCGGCAGCGAGAGCATCGACGACTGCACGCAGCTCGGCGTCAGCCTCGTAGTAGGCGCGGGGGTCGTAGCCTGACTCCTTCAGCTCGATGGCAGCGGCGGCGGTCAGACCGAACTCGAAGAAGTGCTCGTTGCCGACCCGGTCGCGAATCTCGATGTTGGCGCCGTCGAGAGTGCCGATGGTGAGGGCGCCGTTGAGGGCCAGCTTCATGTTCCCCGTTCCCGACGCCTCCATACCGGCCATCGAAATCTGTTCCGACAGATCGGCTGCCGGGTAGATCAATTCACCAAGCGACACGTTGAAATTTGGAGCAAAGACAACGTGCAGCCGGCCTGCGATCTCCTTGTCCTCGTTGACCACCTCCGCCACCGAGTTGATCAGCTTGATGATCAACTTTGCCATCCGGTAGCCGGGTGCAGCCTTGGCGCCAAAGACAAAGGTGCGTGGTGTCATCTCGATTGCAGGGTTCGACCGAATGCGGTTGTGGAGGGCGACGATGTGCATCACCTTGAGCAACTGGCGCTTGTACTCATGGAGGCGTTTCACCATGACATCAAACATGGACATAGGCTCGATGTGGAAGGCAGGCATCGACTGGGCCAGCCGCTTCTTGTTTGCCAGCTTCACTTGCCGCCATTCCTCGGCGAAGCTGGCATCGCCCGCAAAGGCTTCAAGACCTTCTAGCTGATCGAGGTCACGCAACCAGTCGGGTCCGATGGCATCTGTGATCAATTGCGACAGCCCAGGGTTGGCCAGACGCATGAAGCGGCGCGGGCTCACCCCATTGGTCTTGTTGTTGAATTTCTCCGGCCACATCTCGGCGAAATCACGGAACACCCGCTCTCGCAGCAACTGGGTCTGGAGTTCGGCGACGCCGTTGACGGAGAAGCTGCCTACACAGGCGAGATTGGCCATCCGTATCTGTCGGACCGGGTGCTCCTCGAAGATCGACATGCGGGCGATGAGCTCCGGCTGGCCAGGGAACCACTCGCGAACCTCGGCAAGAAAGCGACGGTTGATCTCGCCAATGATTTCGACGTGGCGAGGAAGGAGCCGCTCCAGCAGCGCAACGGGCCACTTCTCGAGGGCTTCGGGCAGCAGTGTGTGCTGCGTAGAGGCAAAGGTACGGGTCGTGATGTCCCACGCCCGGCTCCAGGAGACGTGATAGTCGTCCACGAGGATCCGCATCAGCTCCGGAATCGCCACGACCGGATGGGTGTCGTTGAGTTGGATCACGACCTTGTCTGGGAATTGGTCCCAGTCGTCGTTGCGGATGTGGAACCTTCTGATGATGTCATGGAGCGAGCAGGCAACGAAGAAGTATTGCTGGCGCAGCCGTAGTTCCTGGCCTTGCGGTGTGTCGTCGTTGGGATAGAGGACCTTGGTGATGTTCTCCGAGTGAATCTTCTGCTCAACGGCTCGGGCATAGTCGCCCTCATCGAAGAACTGGAAATTGAATTCTTGCCAAGCCCGAGCCCCCCACAACCGGAGCATGTTGACCGTATCGGTTCCATACCCCGGTACCATCGTGTGATAGGGCTCGCCGTAGAGGCGTTCTGCGGGAATCCAACGAACCCGGAACTCGCCGTCCTTGTCGGTGAAGCTCTCGGTATGCCCGCCGAACTGCACCTCCACCGCATCGTCCGGATGAGCAAACTCCCAAGGGTTGCCAAAGCGCAGCCACTCGTCCGGGCTCTCTGTTTGCCATCCGTCGCGGAATGACTGGCGGAA
>JASJHC010000253.1:0-14068 GCA_033791245.1 Acidimicrobiia bacterium
CTCACGGGCTAGGTGCGGGATTGCGCACCATGGGGACCTGGGGATAATCGTCAGGGCCAAGACCGTCGAGTGATGCCGCTGATTCGTACCCACTCAGCAATTCCTCTTGCACGCCCGTATCGGGATACAAGACGTCATAGATACGGCTGTGGTTCACATCGTCGGGGGCCCCGCCCCCTGACCACTGCTCTGCGACCTGACCGATATCGCGGATGCGACGCACCCCTGCCGATGGAAAGCCCTCCTGCGACATCACGACAACGGCATAGGCCCAGGTCGACGGATCTCCATCCCCGAGCAGCTCAAGGGGTAACCGCGCTGTCACCCGACCATCCGAGTCGGCGATCACCTTGAATGTTGGCTCGGTCTCCTCCGTGGATCCATCGGCAGCAGCCAGATAGAGCGCCGGGAACCACCCCTCGAGAGTTAGAGCGTATTCCCAGCCGTTTCCACCCTCGAGTGCCGCATTGCGGCCCGGCAGCAACAACCGTGCCCCGGTTCCGGCACCGGGGTCAGTGTCGATGTACATGTCGAACGTCTGAGTTGAATACCCAACCGGACTCCCCCACGGGTTGCCGATGGGAGCGCCGACATCGAAACTGAACACGGCGTTGTCGCCTGATAGACCGACAGAGAAATTGGTCAGATCGTACGAGCCCGCCCCGAAGACACCATCGCTTGGATAGGTATAAGACCCCGGCCCATGGTCATCTCCAATGAGGTCGGAAGCGCTGAAGACCGCGTCGACGTTCGAGATCTCGGGCACCTGGATGTAGCCGGGCCCTGCGGCAGGCAGGCTGATTCCATCGGGGCCACCGCTGGTCTCCACAAATCGGAACGTGATTCGATCACCGACCTCGATGGCCGGCAGCGAATCGATCGGAATGGCGAGCTCGATCCCTTCCCCATTGAATCCAGCAACCATCTCCACGTTCTGGTCCTCCTCACGACCGCTGTGCACGATCGGACCGACGACGGAGACGGGATCGCGCCCTGTCCACGACAGCCGGTGGGTGCCCTGGAAGCCGAGGACCGATCCCCCGTCGCTGAGCCCGTACTCACGGGGGGCGTTGGGCATGTCCACGTAAAGATCGAACGAAACGTTGCCGTCTCCCAGCACTTCACGCTCAAAGATGGTCCGTAGGTACAAGAACTCGGCATCGAACGCATAGTCAAGGGATTCGACAAGGTTGCCACCCTCAAACTCGTAGCGGCCACCCTGGTTCCAATCCAATGTGTCCAAGTCGTTGTCGATCTCAATGCTGACGAGGTCCGTAATGCCCCGGTCGGGTTCAACCGTCGCTTGCGGAGTGATGGGGATGGCGACAAACGCCGGTCGCTCCAGACCGAGGGCGTCATAGACCTGTCCAAGCAGCTCGCGGAAAGCGGTGTCGAAATAGCCATCATCACCGGATTCTTGATCGGCCCCGTACCACCAGAACCAGTCTGAACCCTCTGCGAAGAGCATCGTCTCATAGGCAGCTGCTACTGAGGCAGCGTCGTGTTCGCTACTGCGCTCAGCAACACCAAAATCGGCCCGGGTGCGGTACAAGTAGTCCCATGCCCTGGCCTCTTCTTCTTCGCCGATCCAGGTTGCGAAATTGGGCTGGAACCACGATGCCGGGAACACGTCGGGCAGCGGCTGGGACTCGGTCGGGTACTGCTCGAGAAGCGCACTCGGCGTGATTGTCTGGACAAAATCTGAATCGGCCAGTCTGCTGTAGAGCGCATTGAGGAAATCGATACCGTCGTTCTCGTAGTGTTCCCATGCGTTTTCACCGTCGACGATCACGCTGACCACCTTGGGTCCAGCGACAGCAGCAGCGTCGAGAGCGTCGTTGATATCGCGGAGTCTGGCCATGAAATCGTCGGCAGCGACATTCGGGTCGCTACCGGAGTACTCAAAACCGATCCGGTCCGAAAGCACAACGTCGCGGAAGAACATGCCGACACCGTCGTCAGAGGTTTGCGCCTCGTACATCGAGTACAAGAGATCGGCTTCCTGAACCAGGTCACTGTCGTCCCTGGTGAAGCTGCCGATGTCCAGAGTCTTGGCCAGAACATCCTCGCCTGTTGCCACCCACTTCACGCCACTCGATTCGAAGACGTTCATGACCAGTTGCGCCACCGATCCCTCGCCTGGCCACATTCCCGTCGGGCGACGTCCGAGGACGCGCTCCGCTTCATCGAGGCCGAAGACCACCTGGTCGACAGCGTCGGTTAGCTGACGAAACCGATTCGTCGGCTGCAGCCCGGTTGGATCGCCAACCGTCGCCAGCGAAGTGTCGGCAATCAAGGGCAGGATGGGATGAGCCAACGGGGTCGTTGTCACCTCTATCTGACCAGATTCCCAGAGCTCGCGGTGCAGCGGCAGCACGCCAGCGATGATCCGTTCGTGCTCGGCAAGCAAGGTCAGCTTGTCTTCTTCTGAGAAATTTCGGCCCTTCTCAACAAGACCGGCCAACGGCTCAACTGCGAGAAAGGAAGGATCGGTCCAAGCGAGGTTGAACAGAACCTGTAGATCTCGGATCTCACCGGTACTGAAGCTGTTGGGTCTATCTCGTTTCTCGATCAGCTCCTGATACCGGGGGAAGCGGGCAACGATGCTTGCGTTCGTGTCAAAGAACCTGTCCAGGATGAAGGTTTGCTCCTCCTGGCTGAGCTCGTCTGCTGGGACCTCGGTCATCACCCAGTAGATGTCCCGGGTCCCCTGGTTGAACTCCTCGAGCTGACGCATCAACACCGGCGTGAGGTTGAACGTCACGTGGAGGTCCGGATAGTCGGCGACCAGGGCAGCCATGTCGTAGTAGTCCTTGGTGGCATGGACTCGCGTCCACGGACGGCTGACCACACCGGCTTCGTCCTTGGGATACAGGGGTTGGTGCTGGTGCCACATCAGGACCAAATACAGCTCGTCTCCGGGTGGCTCCGTGGTCGTCGTGGTGGTCGGAACCGTCGTCGGGGGGGCCGCGGTTGTGGTCGTATCTTGTGTGGACGAGGTACAAGCAGCGGCGAACAAGGACAAGACAACAAGGACGGCAGCGAGACGGGTGGGAAACTTCATGACCCTAGAAAGCTAGCAGTCGCCCCTTTTACAGCGCCTCTTCGTTGGCGATCTCTACCGGGTCAAGGACATCGGCAGGGTCGAACTCGAATACCCGCGAGTAGAAGTAGAACTCGACCTCACGGGCCCGTTCGATATTTTCAGCCTTGCGAAACCCGTGCCCCTCGCCGGCAAACGGTACGTAGGCGTGTGGGATCCCCTTGGCATCGAGGGCGGCAACGATCTCCTCCGCTTGTTTTGGCGGAACGACCTTGTCGTCGAGTCCCTGCAGCAAAATCACCGGACAAGAGAACCCATCGACGTTGTGGATCGGGGATCGCTCCTCATACACATCTGCAGCTTCTGGATAAGGGCCGATCATGCTGTCGAGGTATCGAGACTCGAACTTGTGGGTATCCATTGCCAGGGCGGTCAGATCGCCTACGCCGTAATACGACGCACCCGCCGCAAAGACGTCCGCAAAGGCAAGCGCACACAGGGTTGTGTAGCCGCCGGCACTACCGCCCCTGATCGCCATCCGCTCTCCGTCGACGTGGCCGGCGTCAGCCAGGAACAAGGCAGCATTGATGCAATCATCTAGATCGACCACACCCCACTGCTCACGCAGCGCATTGCGGTAGGCGCGGCCGTATCCACTCGAACCTCGATAGTTCACGTCGACAACGGCGAACCCGCGCGACGTCCAGAACTGGAGACCCAGGTCGAGCTCGGGAGAGGCGTACCCGGTCGGCCCACCGTGGCTGAACACCAGCAGTGGCGGCGTCTCGCCCGCCGGTGCCACGAAGTCAGGGTTGCGTGGTGGGTAGTAGAACGCATGAGCAATCTCATCGTTCGTTGTAGGAAACTCAATTGCCTCGGGAAAGCTGATCAACGCAGGATCCACATCGATCTCGAGGCTGTTCTTAACGACCTTGACGGCTTCGGTGTCGACGTCAATGCGGACGACTGCCACCGACGTACGTCCACCACCGGCCGTCGTAAACAGCTGATCCCCACACGTGGCAACCGTTGACCCGATGTAGTCGTACGGAACTTGCACAGACTGCAGCGTGTCACCTTCGATGATCGCGACGTGATCGAAGCCACCATCGGCATAGACAGCCGCGACACGGTCGTTGAGCAGGAAGCCGTAGCGACGCATGCCGAACACCCATTGCGGGACCCCGAACTCGGCGTCCATCAGATGCAGCGCTTCGATATGCCCATCGACAACCCGGAAGAGGTTCCACCATCCGGTCCTGTCGGAGACAAAATGAAGCACGCCCGCCGGCGACCAGTCGGGCTGGAATATCGACTCGTCGTCTCCCCCGGCGACGAGTTCCGGCTCCGAAATCGAGCCGTCAGGTGCTAGTGCCGCTACCCAAAGCTCGGTGCCGTCCCAGGGCATCCGGGGGTGGTCCCACGAAAGCCAGGCAAGAGCGGTCCCATCGGGGCTGACCCGTGGTGACGAATAGAAGTCGTGTCCCCTTGCGATGACCCGCGGTCTGTCGGAACCATCAAGCGGGAAGGCCACGAGAGCGTTGATTGCTTCCTTGCCTTCACGGTGCCGCTCCCGAACACAGATGATGCGATCGTCGTGGAACTCAAAATCGGCGTACCTATCGCCTGCTGGGATCCTCGGTTCTGGTGTTATCGGCGTGGCATTGCCGTCTTCGAGGAGATAGACGCGCTGGTCGACAAAATCGCTCGAGATGAGAACTCCGTCTTTGGCCGCATACGACCCGCCACCGTATTCATGGACCCTGGTTCGAGAATTGAAGCCCTCGGGAACAACATCGGAGATCTCGCCGTGACCATCACGCCGCACTATCACGGTGCGCCCGCCTTCGAGAGCACGCGACTCAGTCCAGTACAGATCACCGCCGTCGGTCGTCACCCCACCTAGCGGCACCCCTGCCTCGGTCAGCATCGAGATGGTGATCGGCGATTCCCATGATCCGTACGGAGCAGTGACCGTCATGACAGCCTTTCGTGCGCTCCCCTGAGGCTACCAACTAACAGAGACCGATCCGCCCTCTGTTCTTGCGTACACCGCGCCGGCACTCCGGCCGAGGATACGTAGAACGGCTCGGCTACCCCTCGGGCCGCAAAGTCGGGAACAGGATGACCTCGCGAATGTGGTGCTGGTCTGTGAGCAGCATGACGATGCGATCGACCCCGATGCCAAGGCCACCGGTCGGTGGAAGGCCGTACTCAAGAGCGAGGATGTAGTCCTCGTCGATGGGATGTGCCTCGTCGTCGCCTTCCGCACGGGCGACAGCCTGCTGCTCAAAACGACGGCGCTGGTCGAGCGGATCGTTCAGCTCTGAGAAGGCATTGGCATACTCCGCACCGGCGATAAACAACTCGTAACGCTCGGTCAGGTTCGGATCATCACGATGTTCCCTGGCCAGCGGTGAGACCTCTTTTGGATGATCGAGCACATACGTTGGCTCCCAGATGTTGTCGGCGATGAGTGCCTCAAACAGCTGATCGATGATCTTGCCGTGTCCCCAGATGCCGTCCGGCTCTATTCCGTGGCGACGAGCCAGGTCACGCATTTCTTCGATCGGTCGATCAAAGCTCACCGATTCCCCTGTGGCTTCCGCAACCAAGTCCACCATGCGCACCCGGCGGAACGGCGGCGCCAAGTTCAAAGCACGACCCTGATAGGTGATCTCGGTGGTCCCGACGGCGACCTGGGCACAGGCCCCGATCATCTCTTCAACCATGACCATGATGTCGCGGTAGTCGGCAAAGGCCTCGTACGACTCCAACATCGTGAACTCGGGGTTGTGAGTGGCGTCGACGCCTTCGTTGCGGAAGATCCGGCCGATCTCGAATACACGTTCTAGCCCGCCAACGACAAGACGCTTCAGATAGAGCTCAGTGGCAATACGCAGATACATGTCTTGTTCGAGGGCGTTGTGATGTGTCTGAAAGGGTCGGGCCAAAGCACCCGTTGCCTGATTCAGAAGCACCGGTGTCTCCACCTCGATGTAGCCCCGTGCTTCGAACTGGCGACGGAGCTCAGAGACAATCTTCGCCCTGACCAGGGCGATCCGCCTGGCATCATCGTTCACCATCAGGTCGACATAGCGACGCCGACTCCTGGCTTCGATGTCTTGCAGCCCGTGCCATTTGTCCGGCAGCGGACGCAACGCCCTGGCCAGCAGTTCAAAGCCATCGATGCGGACGCTGACCTCACCCTTTTTTGTAGTGATGACGACCCCGGCAGCTCCAACCCAGTCTCCGATGTCAAGATCGGAAAACGAGGCAAACCCTTCGTCACCGAGGGTGCGCTTGTCGACAAACAGCTGGATCTTCCCTGTCGTGTCCTGGAGGACCGCAAAGATGAGCTTGCCCATCTTGCGCATCGCCATGAGACGTCCGGCGACCGCAGCTCGATCCTCGGTCTCCTCGCCTGGTGCCAGAGACGCATAGGACTCATGGAGATCGCCGGCATAGGCGGATCGGTCAAAGCGATACGGATAGCCCTCATCGGCGAGGGTTGCCTCATGCTTGGCGAGACGCTGTGCGGTCAGTGGGTGGTCGGCAAGACCACCGTCTGGGCTTGGCTCTTCAATCTCAGGGGTATCGCTCATGTGTTGTTCAATTCGTAGATGATGCGGAGTCCTTCAAGCGTCAAGAACTCATCAATCGTCGAGACACTCGAACAATGGGGGACGATGGTAGAGGCCAGGCCACCGGTGGCAACCCGGGTGACCTCACCGCCAATTTCTCCGGCTACCCGCTCCATTATTCCGTCAACAAGACCAGCATGACCATACAAAGCACCGCTCTGAATCGCCTCGACTGTTCCTTTGCCGATCGGTGAGCGAGGCGGCACGTACTCGACACGACGCAGCGCCGCGGTGCCGGAAATGAGTGCTTTGGTGGCGATGTGTAGACCCGGCGAGATTACGCCCCCAAGGTATTCCCCGGCAGCGCTGACGACATCGAAGTTCGTCGAGGTGCCAAAGTCCACCACGACGACCGGCGTGCCGTAACGATCCCTGGCTGCAACCGCATTGGCAATCCGGTCGGCTCCGACCTCACGCGGGTTGTCGATCAGAATCGGCATACCCGTCTTGACCCCTGGTCCAATCACAACAACAGGTCCCGCAGTTATCGAATGCCCGACGGTGCGAAACGCCGCCGTAAGAGCGGGAACGACGCTCGAGAGCGAAATACCGGAGATGTCGGCGAGCTTGTAGCCCTCCAGCCCAAATAGACCCGTGAGCGAGATGCGTAGCTCGTCTTCCGTCTGGTCAGCGATGGTGGTCAGCCGCCAATGCGCGACAACCTTGTCCCCGTCGAGTAGTCCGAGAGCAGTCTGGGTATTGCCAATGTCGATGGTGAGCAGCATCAGATTTCTCCTGTCCCGTACAGCACACTCCGCTCGGTGAGCCGAATTCCTCGATCTGCGATGAAAGTGTCCCCGTCAAAGTGCACGTTGTCGATGAGCCGGGTCTTGCCCGACCAAGCCGCCAGCGCCAAAAAGGCCGGCCGATCGAGCACCTTGAGCGGTTGCACCAGATCCTGACCTGCCAGCGACACATATTCAACTTCAAGCGAGTCACCCACTTCGTCGTGGACCACTCCCGCCAGCTCGCCGGCCACCCGCTCCCCCTCCGCAACAAGATCCGCCGCCCGCAGCAGACCGCGGCTGAGAGCCAACGCTGCCTGTCGCTCATCATCAGAAAGAAAGACATTGCGACTCGACAGAGCCAGCCCATCGGCTTCCCGGACAATGGGGACACCAACAATCTCGCCAGGCATTGATAGATCACGTGACATGCGACGGACAATCGCCAACTGCTGGGCATCCTTGCGCCCGAAGAAGGAGCGGTCGGGTTGAATCCCGGCGAGCAACTTGGCGACAACCGTGGCGACACCCTCGAAGTGACCAGGCCGATTCGGACCCTCGAGCTCGTCGCTGAGTTGCCCGACGTTGACCCTGGTCAGTTGCTCGTTTGGGTACATCTCGTCAACCTCTGGAGCAAACACGACGTCGGCGCCTGCTGCCGTGGCGAGATCGACGTCACGCTCGGCGTTACGTGGATATCGGACCAGATCGTCCTCCCTGTCGAATTGCAGAGGGTTAACGAAGAGCGACATGACAACAGTGTCACATGATCGGCGGGCCGCCTCGATAAGCGATAGGTGCCCCTCATGCAGAAAGCCCATCGTTGGCACCAGTCCAACGGTGCCGGAAACAACGGAACGGGTCTCAGCGAATGACTTGGTGATCCTCATTGACTCTCGTTTTCGTTGTCAAGCACAGAATCGAATTGCTCGGCTCGCCCAGTAATAGCGGCGAGGACCTCGACAAACCTGGCGAACGGGACCCGCCATTCGGGAGCGATCGAGTCGACCGCTTGCAATTGGGCGGCCACGGTTTCAATGTCGCCGCGGGCCACCGGGCCCGTCAGCGCCGCCCGCGGTCCCATCTCGAAGGCGTTGGCGACGACGGCTTCAACCAGCGGTCGGGCCGCTGCCCAGGGGACACCGGCGGCGGCACATAGATCCGATGCCATCGCCAACGCGGCCAGCGGAAAGTTCGCAGCTGCAGCCGCCGCGGCGTGATAGACCGGCTTGGCGCTGTCCTCGAGCACAAATGGCGTTGCCCCGAAGTCCCTCGCCAAAGCCTCCAACTGTTCCCGCAAAGGAGAGACGGCGGTAATGGCGATGTGAGCACCGGCGAGACGGGCCGCCCCCGCCTCCGGCGTTGGCAACGTCTGCAGCGGATGGAACGATCCGGTCGCTATGCCCTTCTCGGCAAGGGGCGCCAGCGCGGCTACCGGAGTCAACCCCGAGACATGTACGGCCGACGCGACGTCGCTAGCGCGGTCGGCGATTGCCGCCGCCACCGCCGAGATAGCCGAATCGCGGGTTGCAATGATTAGTAGGTCTGCGGCGGGGAGCGTTTCGGCAATTGTCAGCGGTATTGCTCCCACCATCACCGCCCCTCGTTGTGCGGAATCGGCGCTTCGCCCGACAACAGCAACAACGTCGTGTTCGGCTGCGGTCGCAGCCATCGCCAACGACATTCCGGCCCGGCCTGGGCCAACAAGCACAATTCTCATAGTCTCCTCCGAGTCCGCAGTGTATTGCCTCGAAGACTCCGGCTGCGCGCAGCACACGCCCCCAGAAACATCTAGGGGCCAATCCCCCTGTATGCAGGCTGCCAGTTTGAGACACTGGAGCTATGAACAAGAAAGCCACAGCGACGCCGGGAAAGCCGATCCTCATCGGAATCGGTATCTTCGTAGTCTTGGCCCTGCTCGTCGCCGTCGCCCTGGCGAGATCCGACGTACGCTCGTACGCCCCCGGCACACCTGAAGCAACCGCCCAGGCGTACATTCAGGCGCTATTCGACGAGGATTCCGAAACAGCGCACGGCTATCTCTCAACAGATCTGCAAGCTGAGTGCGAGCCAGGGGACCTCGAACCATGGTGGGTCCGCAATGCCGACTCGGCAAGCTTCGACGAAGTCCACAATGACGGATCCCATGCCGAGATAGAGCTACGCCTGCTCTCGAACGAGTATGACCTCGGGATCTTCCCATTCGACAGCTACGACTATTCCCGTGAGACCGAGCTGGAACTCGACCGTGTTGACGGCGAGTGGGTCATAACCGACGCAACCTGGCCGCTTGCCGGCTGTACCTGGAGGTAACCCATGTTCTTCATTTTTGGCCTGCTGATCCAACTGGCAGTTATCGGGGGCATCGTCTTCGCCATCGTCAGCGCAGTGCGGGGCCGGGGGCGACGGGATCAACCCACCGTGGGAAGTGCGATCTCGATACGCCGTCTCTTCCAGTACGTGCTGCTACTGGCGGCACTGATAGTTGCGGCATTCGGTGTGGGCGGCCTGCTCAGCCGGCTCATCTCCGATGCGGTGGCCCGCCGCGAGAGCGAGCTCGCCGGGCCGCTGGCGCTCGCCGTTGTCGGAATCCCCGTGTTCTGGTTGCTGGGCCAGTGGATCTGGCGGCAGCTGAAGACCGATCCCGCCGAGCGGGACAGCGTCGGCTGGAGCCTCTACATCAACGTGGCATTGATCGGCTCGCTTGTCACCGCCGTCAGTACGGCATTTGCGATCGCCGGTGGCTTCATCGAGGGGGACGGCTACGAGGGGGCCACCGTTGCGGCGTTCCTAGTGGCGATTGCGGTGTGGTCGGGACACTGGGCGGCGTGGCGTCGCATCCCGCCGACTGTCTTGCCGGATCTACAAGTGATGGCCGGGGCGGCGATCGGGCTCGTTTCCATGGCCGGCGGTGCCGGTTTCATCATCAGTTCAACGATCGATCGAGTTTTCGTCTCGGCCCGTGGAATTGACGCGGCCAAGTTCTTCGGTGACGACCTCGCCATGGCCCTGGTCGCGATTGGCATTGGCATCGTGGTGTGGTCTTGGCACTGGCTTCGCAACGGGCTGCACGCCGAGCGAACAACCCTGTGGCACACGTACGTAATCCTGATTGGCATCCTTGGAGGTCTGGTTTCGGCCGTAGCTGGAGCTGCCATCAGCCTCTTCCTGGTTCTCCAGTGGACGCTCGGTGACCCCAACGCCACATCAGCGGCAGTCCACTTCCAGGAAGCCAGCCCGGCGTTCGCCGCCAGCATCATTGGTGCCGCTGTTTGGTTCTATCACAAGGCGGTCCTGGGTTTTGACAGAAGCCAGCACCGCACCGACATCGATCGTGTCTACGACTACCTGGTGTCAGGAGTTGCGCTGGCAACTGTGGCCGGAGCGCTTGCGACCCTGATCGTTGCCGTCTTCTCTGCCTTCAGTTCCGACGACGTCGTCGCTGACGGCAGCTCGGAAGTCAACATCGTGATCTCCGCCGTAACTCTGCTGTTGGTCGGTGCCCCGCTGTGGGCCGTGGCTTGGCGTCGCGCCCAGCAGGCTCTTGCTACCAACCCAGAAGAAGAAGGAACTTCGTCGGCTCGCCGGGTCTATCTGTTCGCCGTATTTGGTATTGGTGGGGCCATTGCATTTGGCGCACTGATCCGTCTTGTTTTCGTGGTGTTCGAGGCGCTTCTCGGCGAACGGTCGGGGGGGACAGTGGTTGACGATATCCAGATCCCATTTGCCCTACTGGTCACTACCGGCGCCGTAGCTGCTTACCACTGGTCGGTGTACAGGTCAGAGCGAAGCACCGAGGTCGCCAGACCGCGTCGCGACGTCGTCCTCATCTGGGCGGGCGGTGACGACCGCGCTATCGAACGACTGACCAACTCCAACATCAGGTTCATGCGTCGTCTCGACGCAAACGACGTCAACCCCGATATCGCACCGATCGTCACCGCCATTGACGAATCCGACGCCGATAGCCTCCTAGTGGTCGTCGACGACGATGGATTCGAAGTCATCCCCATCGCCTAACTTCGCACCCATCACCCAAGCCCCGAGTAGCTCGAAGCTGAGATGGGCGGCTGGCAGCCCTGCACAACGGACCCAGGCCCCCGAGTTCGATATCATCGAACTCGCAAGGTGATCGCATCACCCGATGTCATCGAACTTGCAGGGTGATGGCATCACCCGTAGTCGGGGAGCCGACGGAACCGGGTGTGTTCGAAGATGATCGAGGTTTCGATGTGGGCAACCTCCGGCTGAGCGGTGAAGGCTCCCATGGCAATATCTCTGAGGTGATCTGAATCACGGACCACGACGTGAACCAGAAAGTCGTTGGTACCGGCCATGTGATAGAACGCGACTACCTCAGGGAGTTGCTCGGCGTACTTGCGGAACCGCGCTACCTGGGTGGTCTCGTGACGATGGAGTCTCACCGCAATCATGGCTTGCAAACCTACGCCGACCACGGTGGGGTCGATGTCGGCGTGAAAGCCGCGGAACACCCCGGTTGTCTCCAAGCGGCGTATCCGCTCCGAGCAGGTCGATTGCGCAATCCCGACCTGGGCCGCGATCTCCTTGTTCGACAGGCGCGCATTGTGCTGCAGAAGCCCAACGATGGCGCGATCTGTTCGGTCAAGCATTGGAAATGACACCACGTTCCGAATACCTTTCGGTAGATATTGACTTGTTCCGCAATATTCATACTATCAAAGACAGAACATCGAAGAAACCCCGGAATATATCCGGATTCCCGGAGAATCGAAGGAGCAAGCATGAGCCGTCGCAGCTGGGCAGAGCCATACAAGATCAAGGTTGTCGAGCCAATCCGGATGACCACCAGGGAAGAACGGGTAGCCGCCATCAAGGAGGCGGGCTACAACTCGTTCCTATTGCGCTCAGACGATGTCTACATCGATCTGCTCACCGACTCGGGCACCTCGGCCATGTCGGACCATCAGTGGGCGGGAATGATGATCGGCGACGAGGCATACGCAGGCAGCAGAAGCTTCTACAACCTCGTCAGCGCAGTCGAAGATGTATACGGCTATGAAGAGCTTGTTCCAACCCACCAAGGTCGTGGCGCCGAGCACATCCTCAGCCAGATCCTCATCAAGGAAGGCGACTACATACCCGGCAACATGTACTTCACCACCACCCGGTTCCACCAAGAGCGTGCCGGTGGCAAGTTTGTCGACGTCATCATCGACGAAGCACACGACCCGGCAAGTCTGCACCCCTTCAAAGGCAACGTCGATCTCGAGAAGCTATCCAAGCTGATCGACGAGGTCGGTGCCGACAAGATCCCCTACATCTCCGTCGAGACCAACGTCAACATGGCCGGCGGGCAACCGCTTTCAATGGCGAACCTCAAAGCCACCACCGAGCTGTGTCACCAGAACGGCATCCTGGTCATGCTCGACGCAACCCGAGCCGTTGAGAACGCCTGGTTCATCAAACAGCGTGAAGCTGGATACGAAGACAAGAGCGTCGCTGAGATCATCAGAGAGATCTGTTCCTACTCCGACGGGGCCACTGTCTCGTCCAAGAAGGACAACCTGGTCAACATCGGTGGGTTCCTTGCGCTGCGTGATCCCGAGATAGCAAGAGACGCACGGGCGTTGCTGGTGGCGTTTGAGGGACTGCACACCTACGGCGGCATGTCGGGGCGGGACATGGAGGCACTGGCTAGAGGAATCCGGGAGATGGTCGCCACCGACGACCATGTTCATGCCAGAGTTGGCCAGGTCGAGTACCTCGGCGAGGCACTGATCAAAGCGGGTGTTCCCATCATTCGCCCCGTCGGCGGTCATGGGGTGTTCCTCGATGCCAAGGCAATCCTGCCCCATATCCCGCACGATCAGTTCCCTGCCCAGGCACTCACTGCCGCGTTGTACTTGGAGTCAGGGGTTCGGGGAATGGAGCGGGGCGTTGTCTCGGCGGGCCGTGACCACGCCACGGGTGATCATCACTACCCAAAGCTGGAGTTGGTGCGTCTTGCGATCCCCCGCCGGGTTTACACCCAGGCTCACATGGATGTCACCGCGGAGGCGGTCGTCGACGTTTTGGAGCACCCCAAAGCGGTCACCGGACTTCGCTTCACGTACGAGCCAGAGTCATTGCGGTTCTTTCAAGCACGCTTCGAGCCCATCTCCTAAAACGACGTGGCAACGAGTTCGCGGTAAAAATCCACTGTTTCTGCGGGTTTTCGGTGTACCTTGGTCGCTTGCAAAGCGGGGAAACACATCCCGAAGGTTTGACGAGTAAGGAGTCCACTATGAACAAGACGGAGATGGCGAAGAAACTCGCCAAGAAGGCTGACTTAAGCCAGGCCAAGGCCGCAGAGGTCATTGACATCATTTTCAGCTCTGAGTCCGGCCATGGAATCATCGCTGTTGAGCTTGATGCCGACCGTGAGGTCGCCGTCAGTGGTTTTGGCAAGTTCTACACGAGCCGCAGCAAGGCCCGTACCGGCCGTAATCCTGCCACCGGCGCAACGATTCAGATCGCAGCCAAGAAGCATGCGAAGTTCAAGCCCGCCAAGGGCCTGAAGGACCGTGTCGCTGTCTAGCACGCCTGCATCAACAACTAGCCAAAAAGCCCCGCATTTGCGGGGCTTTTTGCATTCCTAGACGAGTTTCGTGGACCTATGGAGGTCCGGCTTTGCG
>JASJHC010000254.1:0-4498 GCA_033791245.1 Acidimicrobiia bacterium
CACCGTCGAGCCGGACCGGCGACTTGCTATCCGCCAGGCGCTTTCGGTCGCCCAAGATGGTGACGTCGTGCTCATCCTTGGCAAGGGTCATGAGACGGGACAGGAATTTGCCGACCACACGGTCGACTTTGACGACCGGCAAGTCGCTGTAGAAGAACTCGCCAGGATCGGGCGTGGTTCGCAATGATCACACGCACCCTCGCCGCGCTTGCCCATGAACTCGAGATGACGGCTATTGATGATCCCGGCGTCACTTTCTCCGGGGTCTCAACCGATTCGCGGGCAGTGGAGCCGGGGAACCTCTTTGTCGCCGTCGTTGGTGAGAACTTCGACGGCAACAAGTTCCTCGACGATGCAATGGCCCATGGTGCCGTTGCCGTCGTGACGTCGGACACCGCACCAATGGACCATCCGCGCCTTGTTGTAGATGACACCTTGCGCACCCTGCGCGACATCGCGGCGATCAAACGGGCTGAGATGAGTATTCCCGTCGTCGCCATCACCGGCAGTTCCGGCAAGACCTCAACCAAGGATCTTCTGGCAGCTGCACTTCCCCATGCTTGGGCTTCACCTCGCTCGTTCAACAACGAAATCGGAGTTCCGTTGACCGTGCTCGGCACGCCGTCCGATGCCGAGCACTTGGTTGCTGTGGTTGGATCTCGAGGACGCGGTCACATTGCATTCCTAATGCCGGCGGTGCGTCCTGATGTTGCTGTCATTACCAATCTCGGTGTTGTTCATCTCGAGACGTTCGGCACGACCGACGATCTGGCTGATGCCAAGTTCGAGCTGGTCGAATCGCTCACCGAGTCCGGGATTGCGGTGCTCCCGGCAGGCGAAGCCAGGCTCCGCCGTCCCCACGCTGGTCGCACCATGACCTTTGGCGAGGAGAACGATGCCGACGTTCGGATCAGTGACGTTTCCATCGACGACAACGGCTACCCCCGGTTTTGCATCACCTTTGAAGGACACTCCGCCCAGGTTCAGCTGGCGGTTGCTGGAATCCATCAGGCGAGCAACGCAGCTGCCGCGATGGCCGCCGGGCTGGCGCTCGGCGTCGATTTCGACTCCCTGGCAGCTGGCTTGGAACTCGCCACTGGATCACAGTGGCGCATGGAAATCCACCGCGGACGATTCACCGTCGTCAATGATGCCTACAACGCAAACCCCGATTCGATGGAAGCAGCGATGCGAACAGTGGCCGCGATGCCAGGAAGACACGTCGCCGTGCTCGGCACCATGGCCGAACTCGGCCCGCTCGAGGTGTCCGAGCACGAACGGATCGGTCGCCTTGCCAATAGCCTTGGCTTTGCTGCCGTCATCACCGTTGGCGACGAACCCGGGATAGCTTCCGCCGCCGGACCGATCGCTAGAAACGTCCCTGATGCCGATGCGGCCTATGCCGCCATCACCCAAATCGTTGACGACGAAGACATCATCTTGGTCAAGGCGTCGCGCGCCATCGGGTTGGAGAAGCTGGCCTTGCGACTGGCCGAGGAGACGCAAGCATGATTTCAATTCTCATCGCCACCGCAACGTCGTTCATCATCACGATCTTCGCAACCCCAGTTGCCATCCGGACCCTGCGGAAACACAACATCGGTCAGTTCATCCAAGAAGAGGTTGAAGACCACGCTCACAAGCGAGGGACTCCAACCATGGGTGGAGTCGTCATCATCTTTGCCGTTGTGGCCGGCTACATCGTTTCGCACTTCCGAGTCTGGGAATTCGGTACCGGCCCCAACCTCCGCCTTCTCGGTTTCCCCGGACAGGGCTGGCTTGCCCTCTTTGCTTTCGTTGGCATGGGCGCCATCGGTTTCTTTGATGATTTCGTCAAGTACGCCCGCAAACAGAACATGGGTCTGTCCAAGCGGTGGAAGTTCCTTGGCCAGCTCGTCATTGCAGTGTTATTTGCGTGGGGAGCCGTTGCGCTGGGGACAAGCACCGAGCTGTCGTTTACGCGCGAGCTCGGTATCGATCTCGGACCTTGGCTGTATGGGCTGCTGGTTCTGTTCCTGCTCACTGCCGCCGCCAATGCAGTGAACCTCACCGACGGTCTCGATGGTCTCGTCGCTGGAAGTGGCGGCCTTGTGTTCGGCGCCTTCGTGTTGATCGCTTTCTGGCAGTCGAGAAACCCGTCCTTCTACGAAGTCGAGGGTGCAGTTGAGTTGGCCACCGTCGCCGCATCTCTCGTCGGCGCGGCCCTTGGCTTCCTCTGGTGGAATGCCGCACCCGCACGGATCTTCATGGGTGATGTCGGGTCGCAAGCGTTCGGTGGCGCCCTCGCGGCCATCGCCCTGCTGACTAACACTCAGTTGCTCTTGATTTTCCTTGGCGGCCTCTACGTGATGACGACGCTCTCTGTCATCCTCCAAGTATTCACGTTTCGAGTTTGGGGCAAACGGATCTTCCGGATGGCCCCGATTCACCACCACTTCGAGCTCAAGGGTTGGCCGGAAACGACAATCATCGTGCGCTTCTGGATATTGGCCGGGCTTGGCGTAGCGGTTGGAATCGGTCTGTTCTACGGCGACTTCCTGCGCGCCACCAACGGTGGTGTTCTGCCGTGAGAGTGCTCGTACTCGGGGCCGCGGTTAGCGGAAGGGCCGCTGCCGGTCTGGCGCAACGGCTCGGTTACGACGTTGCCGTATACGACCGCCGCACCGACTCGGTTGTTGAGCTTGGTGATGGCTATGACGTTCACGTCGGCGATTGGCGGACAGAGATGCTCGCCGGCGTTGACTATGTCGTGACCAGCCCGGGGTTTCCGGAGCACATCGGTCCCATCCCGGACGTCCTCGATGCTGGTCTGCCTCTCGTCAGCGAAATGGAGTTTGCTGTCGCCCAAATGACAGTTCCCTATGCCGCAGTCACCGGCACCAATGGCAAGACAACGGTGACTTCGGTGACAGCCGACATGCTGACCGCATCCGGTATCTCGGCCATCGCAGCCGGCAACATTGGTACCGCACTTTCCGACATTGTCCTTGACCCACCCGACGTGGTCGTGATCGAAGCTTCGAGTTTCCAGCTGCGGTTTATCGCAGATTTCCACCCACTAGCTGCCGCCATTCTCAACATCGCACCCGACCACCTCGATTGGCATCGGGATATCGACGAATATATCGCAGCCAAACAGAGGATTTTCGAGAACCAGACTGCCAACGACATCCTGGTCTTTGATGCCGACGACGAGGGAGCCACCGCCGCGGTCGCGCCTTCCTCGGCACGCATGATTCCAATTAGCGGGAGCCGACTGCCCGCAAATGGGAGTGGAGTCGACGACGGCACTCTCGTTATCGGTGGGGTGCAATACCCTCGGCCGGACCTCGATCGTGCCTACACCATGGACCTCATTGCCGCTGCTGAGCTTGCTGCTCATCTCGGGGCGAGCCAACAGGGCATCGCCTCCACCATCGCTGAGTTCACTCCGGGGGTACATCGCCGGACCGTGATAGGCACCTGGAACGACGTCACCTGGGTCAACGATTCGAAGGCAACCAATCCCCACGCCGCGGTGGCTTCCGTAGAGGCTTTTCCCTCGGTGGTTCTCATCGCCGGCGGACGCAACAAAGGGTTGGACCTATCTCCGATCGTCGCCGTCCCCAGCGTGCGCAAGGTCATCGGCATTGGTGAAGCATCGGTCGAGTTGGCGGCTGCGACGGGGCCAGCGCGGTTTGTCGCAGCACAGGATCTCGAGGATGCGGTGACTATCGCAGGGGAGTTGGCGATCCCCGGCGATGCGGTCTTGCTGGCACCAGGCTGCGCCAGCTTCGACATGTTCAAGTCCTATGCAGCTCGTGGTGATGAGTTTGCACGTCTTGTGCTCGAAAAACAGGGGGAAACTGATGGCAACTAGGGTCACGCCGATCACGGCGGCTCGGTCGTTTGCGACCACACGTGAGCCGCGCTCGGGTCGTATCACAGTCTTGTTGTTGTTGCCTGTGGTCGTTCTGGTGATCATCGGTTTGGGCGCATTGATGTCTGCTTCATCGGTCCTTGCCATCCGCGAGGGCCATGCCGACAACTTCTTCTACTTCAAGAGACAGGTGTTCTTTGCGGGCCTGGGGATCATCTGTCTCATCATCGGAGCCAGGATCCCGTATCGCTGGTACCAACGGGCCGCCATTCCAATCTTCGTGCTGGGAGTACTCGGATTGGTGGCGACTCTGATCATCGGCGACGTGCGTGGTGGTGCGCAGCGTTGGATTGAAGTCGGACCGGTGACCATCCAGGCCTCTGAGTTTGCCAAGTTCGGTGTCATTGCAACCCTCGCCATGATCCTGACCCGCAAAGAGTCATATCTCACGACGTTTGGACATGTCTTTTGGCCGGTGGCGACGACGCTCGGCCTGGTAGGCGGTCTGTTGATGCTCCAGCCGGACTTCGGGACGACGGTCCTGATCTCAGCAGCAGCTTTTGTCGTCCTCGCTGCTTCCAATGCCAAGATCCGTCACGTCATCGGCCTTGGCATGGCGGCATTGGCCACAGGAGGGAT
>JASJHC010000255.1:0-6211 GCA_033791245.1 Acidimicrobiia bacterium
TCTTTTCTGTATCAGAGTCGCTGACCGCCGGTGGTGTGGTCGAGGTTGTGGGGCCCGCGGCTGCGGCCACCGGGAAGGCGTCGGCGAGGGCCTCGTCGACTGCATCGTCGAAGAACAGCTTGTCCGGTCGAAATAGCAGGAAGCCGACCAGCAGCACCACTGCCCCGGCTCCGAGAATTGGCCATCTGTAACGTCGAATGAAATCCATGGTCTCCCTTGATCAGTGAAGAAGGCAACGCCAAACGTACCCGAGGGGCTTCCGGAATCGACCCGTGTTCAGAATTTGTTCATCGGGCTAGATGGTCTTGGTGACTTTGGAGAGGCCTCGCGGCTGGTCGGTGTCGAGGCCCTTGATAGTGCCAAGGTGATAGGTGAACAGCTGGGCAGCCACGATGGCGGGGATTGGGCTTACCCACTCCGGCATGTTGGCCAGGGGGATCCCGTACCGGGCTGCCTGGAGTGCCTCGCCGCGGTTGGAGATAGCGACGCTACGGCTGTGCCGTTCTTTGGTGACGTTGGTCAGCAGTTCCAACATGTCATCAAACAGCGGACCGTCGGGGGCGACCGCCAAGAGCGGAAAGCCGGGTTCTACTACCGCGATCGGGCCATGACGGAAGTCGGCCGTGGAGTACGGATGGGCCAGCACATAGGTGACTTCTTGCACCTTGAGCGCCCACTCGTATGCAGTGGAATGGTTGTAGCCACGTCCCAGCACGGCGCAGGCACGCATGTCCGCAAAGTCGGCGGCGACATCGGCGATGTGGTCTTCGATAACAAGCACAGACTCGACGTATCCAGGCACGTTGTGCAGTTCGGCACCAGTCTCCGCTGGGTCAAGTGCAGCTGACAGCATGGCGATAGCGAGAAGTTGTGAGGTGTAGGTCTTGGTGGCGGCTACGGCGAGCTCTTCGCCTGCTGCGATGTTGATGACAATGTCGGCCTGTGCGGCCAGCGGAGAATCGGGCTCGTTGGTTATCGCCAGCGTTGGGCGACCTTGGCGGCGGCCCTCTGCGACAACCTCAACAAGATCGGGGGACTCACCCGACTGGGAGATCCCCACCACCAATGCACCATCCAGCTTCGGAGGACGCCCGTAAGAGGTGAATAGCGAGGGTGCGGCCAAGGCGACCGGGATGCCGTTGTGGGCGGCCCACAGATATTTGGCGTAGCGGGCCGCGTTGTCGGAAGTGCCCCGGGCCGCGATCAGCGCATAGGTGAAGTCGGTGGATTGCAGCTGCGCAGCTATCGAATCCATCGGGTCGGCATTGCGATCGAGCGCCTGTCGAAACACCTCTGGCTGCTCACCGATCTCCGAGCGCAATGTCAAGATGGTCCTCCTGAAGTGATCCCGTGGCCAATCGGATACCGATCTGACACGGTCACCGGCAGTCGACCGGTGAACGGATTGACCCCGAACAGCGCCGCCGCCGTTGCATCGAGCGAAGGTTGGCGAATGCCGAAGGAGCAAACGTGGGTGAGCGTAGTGTCGTAGGCGTTGATGTCGTAGGGCGTCCGCAGCGCAACCGTAACGACAGGGACACCGGTGTCGATCAGTTGCTTGGCTAGCTCGGCCTGCTGCCGATCAAGCGAGGCCGAGATGGTCCCCAGCACGATCAGCTCATACTCACCGGCACGGGTTCGCATCTCAATTATGTCCTCGTCGGTCGGTGGGTTGTTCACAACAAACTCGTCAACGTTTGGGTGATGTATTTGCAATGCCTTAGCCAGTCCCGGCTCCACCAGCGATGAAGTGTCGGCGGGCGTGAGATCGATGGGCGTTGGCATGATGGTGGCAATCCGGTCTGTTGCCTTGAGGGTCAGTGGCAATAGCCCTGCGTCATCTTTCACCAGGGTGATGGAACGGGCTGCGGCTTCGTTGGCAAGGTCGACATGCTCCTGACAACCAACAACATCGAGGGGAGGTCGGGATGTCTTTGCCACCCAGCGACGTAGTTCGCGCGAGTTGTGCACGGCGTTGGCCAGGCGTTCATCAGAGATCAGGCCGCGGTGGTTGGCCAGGGCGAGTCCCTGTTCAACTCGATCCTGGGTTGCACCCTTGAGCAGCATCAAGTCGACCCCGGCCCGGATTGCGGCGATGGCATCGATCACCTGTCCCGAACCTTGGGCAATAGCGCCCATGTCGAAGGCATCGGTGATTACTGCACCCGTGAACCCGAGTTCGTCACGTAACAAGTCGGTGAGAACGGCATGAGACAGCGTCGAGGCAATATCGTCACGCTCGGTTATGCCCGGGATCGCAAAGTGCCCGGTCATCACCAGTTGGGCACCTGCGGCCATGCCTGCTCTAAACGGAACCAGCTCCATTTCCTCTAACCGGCCGCGGTCGTGGTTGATGACCGGCAGCCCGTAGTGACTGTCAACTTGGGCGTCGCCCTTGCCGGGGAAGTGTTTCAACGTGGTCAGTACACCGGCGGAGTGCTGACCGGCGACAAACGCCTCGACATGATCGGCAACCAACCGCGGGTCGTCGCCGAAGGCTCGGATTCCCAGCGCAGGGTTGTTGGGGTTGGTGTTGAGGTCGGCGGCAGGTGCGTAGTTGAGGTTCACGCCGATAGCCAACATTTCGCGTCCCATGGCCTGCCCGACGCGTTCGGTCAGTCCGACCTCTCCGGCGGCCCCCAGTGCCATGTTGCCCGGAAAGCCGGTGGTGCCGGTGAGGGTTATGAGCTGTCCACCCTCCTGGTCACTTGCGATCAGCAGCGGCAGGTCCGATTTATTGGCAGCTTCCAGCGAGGCAGTCAGCTCCCGGACCTGGGCGACGGTGCGCACGTTGTCGAACGAGAATATGGTGAACCCAGCTGGCGGATTCTCGGCGACCCGCGCCAGTATGGCGGCGGGTACTTCGGTTCCCTCGAAGGCAAGGATGAGCGTCTCTGCCACATTGGGAAGATTCATCCCTGCACCGATCCGGCGAGGAGTCCCCGCACAAAGACGGCCTCACCTGCGGAAGTAACGAGGGCAGAAACAATCAAGAGTGAGACGATTAAGCGCTTGCTCATATGTTTCTCCTTCGTAGTCGGTTTCTGTTTTCGTTTTGTCCCGATCGCTCGGCCTAGGACAGGCGGCCGATTCGATCCGAGATCTCTTGCTGCATCCGGTCGATGTGATCGGCGACGTGGTCAGTCGCATCGGTTGTACCGGTTGCGAGAGGGGTGAGGTCCATTGCATAGATGAACGCCTCGGCGCCATCTACTTCGTGGCTCTCGGAAAAGGTGGCATGCGCCAGCCTCCGGCCTTGGGTGGCGAGGTCGTAGCGTTTGCCACCGGCGATCTGCGAGTCGTAGACACCCATCAGCGCAGCCGACAGATTGCCGTGCTCAGTGACGTCAAAAGCAATCTTGTCTTCGTCGGCCATCCAATCAAGATCTCGCCACACCTCACATCCGTAGACAGCGTGCGGGCGGGTGTTGTCGGGCAGCCGCCGAATCGCGGCAAGAGTGCGCAAAGTCACCGCAACGTGGGTGTCATGCTTGTCGGCGAGATTGTGGGTGTAGACGACCGACGGCCGAGCCTTGTCTATCAGCCGCGCCAGCTCGAGCACGATCTGGTCCTCGGATCCATCCTTGGCAGCGGCGCTGGGGTAGTCGAGGAGAACGGCGGCGCTGTACTCGCCGACAAAGGCAGCCTTCTTCTCTTCGACGATCCGTACCTCACGCATTTGGGCATTGGTGTAGTCGCCGTAGAGATCCGATCTGGGGCTGCCGGCGCCGTCGGTGACCGTGATGCCGGTGAACCATTTGCTGTCTTGGCCAAAGCATTGCAGGATCCCGTCATGCGCCATGATCGGGATGTCATCTTGGTGGGCGCCAACCGCCAAATGAGTAGTCCGAGCTAGGGCATCCGTTGCCGAGACGCCGTCCGGGATGTAGATCTGTGCGCCTGGATTCGTGAACTTCATTGCTGCGACCCTTCTTCGATTTGAGGCAGACTGGCCGCGGCCACTGATTGGCCGACCCTTTTCATATGCTCGTCGGGGACATGCAGTTCCATATTCAGTTCCGGGAATTGCAAAGCGAGGATGGTGCGGGCCTGGTCGACGATGATCTCGCCACCGCGCCCCGACGTCACCCGTCCGAGCACCAGCACGTGGTCGATGTCGTAGAACTCTGCGTAGTGGGCGAGGGCGTAGCCGAACCAAACGCCGATGGTTTCGTAGATCGGTGGCACTCGCTCGTCGCCGGCGACCATCAGTTCTTGGACTTTGACCAGCTTCTGGGCTGGAGTACTTCCGGGGTCGAGTTCGATTCCAGCCTTGGCGGCGAGGCGAATGACACCGGTCTGGCAGAAGTACTGAACGCCACAGCCGACATCACCCGACCACTCGTCGGCGGGCGCATCTTCCTGGTAGTCAAATGGAGCAAAGGCCAACTCGTTGAGCCAGCGGGTGATGGTGCCTTCTCTGGTGACGTAGCCGACTGCTTCGCTCGAACCCATGGCGACGCCAAGGACGCCATTGCGGCCGAGACTCATTGAGCCCGCCAGCGCGGTGACCTCTCCATCGTTGACGACATTGAGGGGGACTTGCCATTCGTCACGGATCCTGACAAACAAGTTGGTGGCGGCGTCGTCGAACTCTTGTCGGGATAGACCACGGAAGAGCGAGGCAACGCGAACCCTATCGTCGATCCAGACGCCGGCGGAGCTGCCACCGATAGCGTCGACACTGGGGAGATATTCGGCTGCCTTGTGCAGTCCCTCGGTGATCCTGTCGTAGTGGTAGGCCAGCTCCGTGGCATCGCGGGGCATCCATGGAAACTCGTCTGAGTAGACGGACTGGCCGTCGACGACGGCGCTGATCTTGTAGTCGCTGGCACCGAGGTCGAATCCGATGCGGTTGCCTTCGAGATGTCGTCCCAGCTCAACGGTCGGTTCTTTGCTGTCGGGTACCGATTCGACGAGTTCGATGGTGAAAGGGGTCTCGTAGACCCTGGTCATGAAGTCGACATCGAAGGCCCGCGCTCCCTCATCTGAGTAGACCTGTTGCAGATGGGCAGCCACCTTGGCGGATCCTGTGATGTGAACCGAGCTGGCACCGCGCTGCCACAGCAAGAACTTGACGAGACGCTCGACGTGTTGGAAGTTTGCTTCCGCGTGCGGGCTGGCGTCGTCGTAGATGGTGGTTTCGTATGTCGAAATGGCGCCACCGGGGCGGACTAGCCCGATTCGGATTCTGGTGGCGTCGCCAGACGCGGCAACAGCTTTGCGAAATGCCCGGTTCGCCAAGACAGCCGGGCGAAACCCGGGGTCGAGGGGCGGGGTCACCCTGGGGGTAACCAGGCTGGGGCTGGTGACTGTCATCAGACGACTCCTAATTCCTGACTCACGACAAGGGCAGCCGCACCCATGCGGACCGCTTGGTCCCCGGTGTGGCCATAACAAAGCTCGAGTTTTGAGGCGAGGGTCGATAGCACCGCCTTGTCGATCTCGCTGCGGAGGCGATCTAGGAACGGCTCGCCAAGTTCGGAGACGATGCCGGTTATGACCACCCGGTGGATGTCCAAGATGGCAACAGTCGTGGCCAGCACTCTGCCGAGGTTGCGGGCTGACCTATCGATGATGCGTTTGATGTCTTGGTCGCCCTGTGCTGCCGCGGCACCGGCTGCGGCAAATACCTCGCGGGTGGTCTCAACTTCGATATCGAGGTGCGGTGCGAGCGCACCCACCAGGCGCGGTGCGGCCGCGATGGTCTCCAGACAACCGACCTTGCCGCAGTAGCAGGGGACACCCTTGGGATCGACGACTACATGGCCGATCTCGCCAGCAGCGGAGTCTTCGCCACCGTGAATTCGCCCATCGAGGAGGACTCCTGCGCCGACACCGTTGCCGATCTTGATGACGAGGAGGTTCTCGGCCTCATGATCACCAAAGGAGTATTCGGCCAGGGCGGCGGCGCGGCTGTTGTTTACAACGTGGACGGGCAACGCGTACCGCTCGGAGAGGAGGGAACCGAGCGGTACGTCGTGCCAGTCGAGGTACGAGGCTTCAATTACAGAACCCGCGTTGTCGATGACTCCGGGAGAGCCGACGCCGATACCGAGGACGGGCGCCGGAGTCTCTTCGAGTAGTTCGTCGATGGTCGCGAACAGCGCATCGACGCCGGCTTGGCCTTGCATGTCGTCCTGTGACCTGGTGGTGCGGTAGGCGGTGGTGCCTTTCAGGTCGAGCACTGATCCAACTCGTTCGCCGTCGC
>JASJHC010000256.1:0-2663 GCA_033791245.1 Acidimicrobiia bacterium
AAGACGGTGTCGAGGTGCATCACGGCTCGCTCTTGACGCAGATGGACCACGATCATGTTCCGGACTGCCGATCCCTCAAAAAGGCTGCGCGCTAAAAGCTCAACCGCCGCCGGGGCAGTCCGCTCGCCGAGCCCGATAATCACGGTGTCCTCGGACAGCACGAGCACATCGCCGCCTTCGATGCTGGCCGGGTAGTGATCGTCAGGGCCTTTGCCATACCAAACAGGGAATCGGTGATCGCGGAATCTGGGATGGTGGCGATAGATCTCCCGCACGTAGATCGATTCCCGCTCCCGCGCCGGAGTGGCAAGCACGTTCAGCATGAGCCCGTCATTCACCCATGACGCGTTGTCTCTCATGAACAGGAGGTTGGGCAGCGGGCGAAGGACATAGTGAAATCGGTCAGAAATGAGATCCGCAAACAGTGGATCCACTCCCCACTCTGGCAATTCGCGTTCCAACAAACCGCCCAGGAGGACATCGACCACACGGTCGCAATGGGCTTCCCGCATTGACGCCCGCAACCGCTCGGCAACGTTGGCGCCGCAACGTGCCGGAGTGATGATGTCATCGATGATGACACCCTTGGTCTCTTCGAAGTTGAGCACATCACGGAGGAGGTCTTCGAAATAGAGGACCTCCACGCCACGATCGGTCATCAGTGTTGTGAAGCGGTCATGCTCCTGCTGCGCCCGCTCCAACCACAGCAGGTCGTCGAAGAGCAGGGCTTCTTTGTTCTCGGGTGTAATCCTGGCGATTTCGATGCCAGGGCGGTGCACAATCACCGTACGAAGACGCCCGATTTCACTGCTGACGTTGGTGGTACTCATCGGATCCGGACCTTAGTGGTTGCCTCTTCGGGCTGCTGCAAGATGAGGGAAATTGTTCGAGACGCGGAAGAACCCGGAGCATCTTCGGTCAATGACCGCTGCAATAGGACCAAATTGCAGATCTCCGGGTTCCGGTGGTCCGAGTTGGAGTCGCCACCTCAAATGGAGCGGCTACTCCGAAATAACCGAGTAGCTACTAGCGCTCGGCCACCTCCAGGGTCCTATAAAGACTTTCAGACATTGTTGGGACCACCTCCTCTCTCTGGTAGTTGCATTCTGGCACATGAATCCGCCACATGCGACGAATCTCCAAATACTGGGCTTTCCGAAGATATCTACTGCAGATTGGAAAACGCACGGGTATGCTCTCGGCCACGCAGGACGACCTACCTCGTCTTGCGACTAACGGAGGTAATCCAAACCATGACAATCACTAGGCGCTATCGCATTTTCCTGGCGCTCGTTGCATTCGCACTTATAGCTGCGGCATGTGGCGACGACGACAGCGGCGATACAACTACAGCGGCACCTGCCGCCGAAACGACGGAAGCCCCGGCAACCACCGAAGCCCCGCCAGAGACAACCGAAGCTCCCGCTACCACGGAAGCTCCCCCGGAGACCACAGAGGCACCTGCCTTTGAGGCGCTGTATGACGGCGAACTGACCATTGGCTACGTGTTGCCATCTACCGGTGGCCTTTCGGTCATCATCGATGCGCTGGCAAAGGCAGTGGAAATGGCATTTGCTGAGATGGAAGCTGCTGGCAACACCAGCATCAAGATCATCCCAACCGACAGCGGTACGGATGCTCAGGTAGCTTCCGCCTCAGTCGAGAAGCTCATCAACGATGAAGTCGACGCCATCATTGGTCCTGCAGGAACAGGTGTTTCTCTTTCCGTCATCGACCGCATCACCGGCAGCGAGATCCCGATGTGCTCACCATCGAACACGGGTGCGATTTTCACCACCTACGACGATGGCGGCTACTACTTCCGCACCGCTCCCCCGGACAATCTCCAGGGTGTCGTGCACGCTGACATGATCACCGATGACGGTGCTTCCAGCGTTGCGATTGCTTTCCGCGGCGACGAGTACGGTCGTGGCCTTGCCAACGCAGTTAAGGATCAGCTCGAGTCCAACGGTGTAACCGTCGGTGCTTTTGTTGAGTTCGACAAGGACGGCACCAGCTTTGACGCTGAGGCTGCCCAGATCGCAGCAGCGGGTGTCGACGCCATCTCCCTGATTCCGTTCGCCGAGGGTGCTGCTTTTGTGCAGGCACTCATCGAGGCCGGCGCAGGACCGGACACGATCCAGCTGTACGTGGCCGACGGCTTCAAGGACAGCGTCACCGCCGACGCCATCGATCCGAACAACTTGGCCGTCCTGGACGGTGCCCGCGGGACTTACCCGTCATTGGCACCGCCCGATGGTGAGGCAACTTTCACTGATCGCTTTGCGGCTTTCGCACCTGGAATCCCGACGATCTTCTCGTCGCATTCCTTCGACTGCGCCACCGTGTTGGTGCTCGCAGCTGAGGTTGCTGGTTCCACCGACTCCGTCGGTATCGCAGCCGCGGTCAACGACGTGACCCAGGGTGGAGAGAAGTGCACGTCCTATGCAGCGTGCCATGCATTGCTGCAGACCGGTGCTGACATCGACTACGACGGCGCCAGCGGACCGCTGGACTTCGTCGAGGCCGGTGAGCCCGGTGCCGGCGCCTACGACGTCTTCACATATGACGCCGAAGGTGTCGCCACCACCGACGAGACTGTCAGCGTTCCGTAACGAACTCTGACGCTTGACTCCGAAGAAGGGGCCCGACGTTCGTCGGGC
>JASJHC010000257.1:0-10060 GCA_033791245.1 Acidimicrobiia bacterium
CCTATGTCGGCAGCGGCCTCCTCAGTTCGAACGAAGCGCCACCCAATCGACTGTCTGCCACTTGGATTGCGCCACCGTGTGCGGCAGCCACCCCACCGACCCGCGCCAGTCCGAGACCGGCCCCTCCTTCGTCACGAACCCGTGAGTCATCCAACCTCATAAACCGCTCGAAGATTCGGTATCGATCCTCGATTGGAATACCCGGACAGTCGTAGGCGACCACCAACACAGCCTCGCCGCCTACCGAGGCGAGCGAAAGATGCACCTCACCTGCAGCATGCCGAACCGCGTTGGAAACAAGATTGCGGACCAGACGGACGAGCTGTTGGGCGTCACCGTTGACTCGGACCGCCTCAACCTTTGACACGTCGACTGCGATGTCATGAGGTCGACCAGCCTCGGCAAAGACGACATCGTCGAGGTCAACCTCGACCGGCACCGGTGTCCTGCCTTCGTCGATCCGAGCCAGCATCAACATGTCGTCGACCAACCCGCTGAGACGATCCTGTTCTTCAAGGACAACGCGGGCGGTCTCCTCCCAATCGACGGCGTGCGGATGGGCCAATGCGACTTCGAGCTTGGCCTTGCTTGCCGCAACCGGACTACGCAGCTCGTGGGAAGCGTCTGACACGAACTCTCGTTGCCGGGCGCGGCTTGCCGCTAACCGATCAAGCATGCTGTTCATAGTTGCTGCCAGATGGGAAACCTCGTCACGGCTGTCGGGCACCGGGACCCTCTCGTCGAGACGGTCGTCGGTAATCCGCTCCACCTGACTGGTGATGTCCTCAACCGGGCGGAAGGCGCGTCCGGTCACAAACCATGCCATCGCCCCAACACCAGACACCAGCAACGGCACAATGACAAACAGAATCCCGCGCAGCGCACCGAGACCGGCACGGACGGGTTCGAGTGACGAAGACGCGGTAATCGTCAGCGTTCCATCGTCGAGCTCGACTGGAAGGCTCACGGTCGTGATGTCTCCGATCAGCTCGAACGAGTCGGGGACGCCCTCGAGAATAAAGTCCGGGATCTCATCGCTCGGGATCGGACCGCCGACCACGACCACGCTACCGAACAGGTCTTGTGGAGTTGACCCAACCAGGTCGCCACTTTCGTCGGTTAGGAAATAGCTGGTGCCGCCTTCACCAACCGGCAACACAACACCGTCGCTGAGCATCGACTCGAATGCCTGCATCGCCAGCAAGTCTTGAGCGATCATCTCTAGTTCTGTCAGGTCCTGAGCGCGTAGATCATCGATCCATGCGTTCTCGGCTCGATTGAGCAGGAACCATGTTCCGAAGATCATCGCAAGGGCGAATCCCGCGGTGACCCCAACCGTGATCCGGCCCCGAACCGAAACCAACCAAGAAGCGATAGCCCTCACGCTCCCAACCGATAGCCGATGCCACGCACCGTCTTGATCGAATCTATACCGAACGGACGGTCGACCTTCTTACGCAGGTACCCGACGTATACCTCAACAATGTTCGGCGGTCCGAAGTAATCCAACCCCCACACACGGTCGATCAATTCTTGCTTTGTCACCACTCGCTCAGGATGCAGCGCCAGCGCTTCCAGCACAGCAAACTCACGCGGGGTCAGCGCAATCGACTCGCTCCCCCGCCGGCATTCGTGGGTCGATGGATCGAGCTGCAAGTCACCAACTGCAAGCAGCGCAGGCCTCACGGTGTTCCCGCGCCGGATTAGAGCACGCAACCGGGCCAGCAGCACCACAAGAGAGAAAGGCTTGGTGAGATAGTCGTCGGCGCCGGTGTCGAGACCTTCGGCCTCGTCGTACTCACCGTCTTTTGCGGTAAGCATCAGGATCGGTGTCCAGATGTCTTCCTTGCGAAGGGTGTCGCAGACCCGATAGCCGTTCATCCCGGGAAGCATGATGTCGAGAAGGATCGCGTCGAACTGGCCTTCTTGGGCTCGCCACAGACCATCGTTGCCGTCGTGGGATACCTCTACTTCGTATCCCTCGGCCCGCAGTCCGTCGGCGACGGCCGTGGCCAGATTCACTTCATCTTCTACGACCAGAACTCGCATGGCCACAGTATCGCCCATATCCCCCTGAGAGAACGCTGAGAATCTGAGAGAGGTCTCAGCAGCTCTCAGCGGATCCTCAGGTGCGGTCCGGCATGGTGGAGCCAGCAATCCACTTCACATCACAGGAGAAGGCAAATGTCCATATCGAAACGAGTGCTGATGCTGCTCGGAGCACTCATGCTCTTGCTCGCCGCCTGCGGTGGCAACAGCGGAGATACCACCGCCCCGACGCTGCCGACACTCACTGAAGAGACCACCGCGGCGGCCGAGGCAACAACGACAACAGAGGCCGTCGACCCAGAAGAGGCCTTCCAGGAGTACACCGCGTGCATGCGAGAGCACGGCATCGAGATGCCGGACCCCACGAGCGGGGACGGTGGTGGGGTGATCTCCATCGGGGGCGAAGCCGGGGACATGGAGGCATTCGAGGAAGCCGGCGCCGCCTGCGACCCGATTCTCGAGGCAGCCTTCGGCGAGTTTGAGCTGAGCCCGGAACAAGAGGCCGAGATGATGGATCAACAGCTGGCGTTCGCCCAGTGCATGCGGGACAACGGCATCGACTGGCCAGACCCGACCAGCGACAACTCCCAGATGATCGAGCTTGGCGATGACATGGACCCCGAGACCCTCAATGCTGCAATGGAGACCTGCGCTCCTGAGATGTTTGACGGCAGCGGTGGGGTCATCATGGACGTGGAAGCCCCGTGAGCGGCATCCGGATGACGATCGCTGGTGTCGCAGTTGTTGCCGTGGCTGCCGCTGGGTTTCTGTGGACGACGTCGTCAGGTGAGGCGCCAGCCGACACAACAGCACCAGCCGAGGCAGCGATATCTACCGATACCGTGACCCGCCGCACCCTCCAACACACCGAAGAGTTCGACGGCGCGCTGGGCTACGGCGACCAATTCGCCCTCCCCGGCCAAGTCTCCGGAACGGTGAGTTTGGTTCCCGAGAAGGGAGCAGTGCTCCACCCAGGGGACATGTTGTACAAGGTTGACGAGAAGCCCACCTACTGGGCCCGCGGGGACGTCCCGATGTATCGGGAACTGTCGTCCGGCTCGGAAGGCACCGATGTTGAGCAGCTCCAGCGCTACCTCCAAGACGAAGAGTATCTCGATGCCGATATCGAGATCGACGGCGACTTTGGTGGTGCCACCCGCACCGCGGTCAAGGCTTGGCAGGATGATCACGAACTGAAAGAGACCGGTCGAATCGACGGGACCCAGCTGCTCTTCCTTCCCTACGAGTCGATCCGGGTCGCCGCCACACCGCGGGTCGGTGAACCAGCAAACGGCGGAGTCCTCGAGGTCACAGAACCAGACCTCTTTGTCACCATCGATGTCAGCGCCAACAAGAAGCGCGCTTTTGAAGGTGACCCCGTGATCGAGGTCGAGACCGCAGACGGCAGCCGCTATCCGGCAACCGTTGAGTCGATAACTGCCCAGCAATCCCAGGATGCATTTGGTGGTCAAAACTACCGAGTACGTCTCCAGATTGGAGTGGCCGGTGACCAGGAACCGGGAGATGCGGCAATAGAGGCAATCGATGTCCTTGCCGAGGACGTGCTGACGGTCCCCGCCCGAGCCCTCGTCGCCTTGATCGAAGGTGGTTACGCAGTTGAACTCGTCCAGCCGGACGGAACAACCACATACACCACAGTTGAAATCGGGGAATTTGCAGATGGCTGGGTAGAGGTCACCGGCGAGATCGCCGAAGGCGACCAGGTTGTGGTGCCCGAATGACCCCCGTTCTGGAGCTAGCGGACGTGGTGAAAGAGTATCCGGGCAGCCCCCCGGTACGTGCTCTCGACGGCGTCACGATGAGCGTGAACCCTGGCGAATTGGTAGGAATTGTCGGAGCCTCGGGCTCTGGCAAGTCCACGATGATGAACATCGTCGGGACTCTGGCCCGGCCCACGTCGGGCGATATCCGACTGGAAGGCCGCGACGTTGCCCAGGAACCCGATAAGGCTCTCGCCGGGCTGCGCGCCGCTCGAATCGGCTTCGTATTCCAACAGTTTCACCTTGTGCCAGGGCTGTCGGCCACAGACAACGTGGCAACCGGTCTCGTCTACCGCGGGGTGGGCAGAGGCAAGCGGCGAGAAGCCGCTGCGGCAGCTCTGACCCGGGTTGGGTTGGAACACCGGCTGATGCACCGTCCTCGGCAGCTGTCAGGAGGAGAGCGCCAGCGGGTCGCTATTGCCCGGGCGCTTGTTGGCGAACCCGCCTTGATCCTTGCGGATGAGCCAACCGGCAACCTCGATTCACATACAAGCGACGGCATCCTCGAACTGATCCTCGATCTCAACAAACAAGGCGCAACGATCCTGATCATCACCCATGACCAGAATATCGCCGCTCGCCTCCATCGCCGTATCGAGCTTGTAGACGGACGAATCGTTGTCGACAAGCAGAACGGAGCGGCAGCATGACCGACCAGACAAGTCGTGCTCGCAGCCGCATTCGCCCGATGGATCTGCTCCGCAGTGGAAGCCAAGGGCTGCACACCAGACCCGGACGCACCATGCTGACCGCGATCGGGATTGCCATCGGCATCGCCGCCATGATCGGGGTGCTGGGCATCTCGGCGTCGTCAAAGGCCGCACTACTGCAGCAGATTGATGACCTCGGCACCAATCTCCTCGCAGTCCAGGCCGGACAATCGATCTTTGGTGACCAGGCCAAACTCCCCGAGGACGCTCCCTCAATGATCCGTCGCATCCCACCCGTGGAACAAGCGGCAGCACTTAGTTCGGTGAGCGCCTCGGTGCGCAAGACCGACCTCATCCCGGCAACCGAGACCAACGGTATCAACCTGTTCGCTGCCGAAACAGAAGTACTCGACACGTTGCAGGCCAAGGTGGCCGACGGCCGTTTTCTCGATGCAGCCGCTGCCGAAGTGCCGTCGATCGTGTTGGGGTCGGTCGCCGCCGAACGGCTCGGCATCACCGGCGTCGATCCGGGCCAGATGGTCTATCTCAACGGCCATTGGTTCAACGTCATCGGGATTCTCGAACCGATGCCACTCAACCCCGACCTCGACCGCGCCGCGTTCATTGGGTACAGCGTTGCCGACAAGCTTTTCGATACCGATGCGAACGCGTCGACGATCTACCTGCGCACACACCCCGACCAAGTAGACGGAGTCCGCGGCCTCCTGGCCCGAACCGCTAATCCGGAATCCCCGAACGAGGTGCAGGTGTCCCGCCCGTCCGACGCTCTCGAAGCCAAAGCAACGGTCGACCAGAACCTCACCCGTTTGCTGCTTGGTTTGGGCGCGGTTGCGCTGGTCGTCGGTGGCGTTGGCATCGCCAACGTGATGGTGATCTCAGTATTGGAACGCCGCTCCGAAATTGGCCTGCGCCGTGCTCTTGGCGCCAGGCGCAGCCACATCGCCGGTCAGTTTGTCAGCGAGAGCATCATGTTGTCGCTCCTCGGTGGTGTCACCGGTGTCGCCCTCGGTGCCGCGGTTACCTATACGTACGCCAACCGCCAGGGCTGGGTAGTCGACATACCGGTCCAAGCTCTGGGCGCCGGTGTCGCGGTAGCCCTGATCGTGGGCGCGATTGCCGGGCTCTATCCGGCGGTTCGAGCGGCCCGCATGGACCCGGCCGAGGCGGTGCACCCCACGGGGTGAGACAACTGCGACCGGACACTCCAGGGAACCCGGGCCGATCAGAATTGCCGATTCGAGGACAGCCCCCCAACTTCTTGCGTACGCAGCGCCAGTATTTCGGCGTCAAGTACGCAAGAACCTGAGACGGTGCCACCCCCGCCATTCCTGCGGATATTGTGCCGGTATTCCGGCGTCATATACGCAAGAACCGGAGAGGGCCCGACCCACGCCGAACTGCACCTATTGAGAGGCACAGGCCGCCCACAAGACCTCCGAGTCGTGGAGTAGCTAGGGCAGGTCCCCGGCGAATCGGAACGGTGCGGCGAGGACGCCTTCGATGAGACTGTCGGCGGACCGCGCTCCCCTTGAGACCGTCAGGCCGTTCTGCCGGCCAACACATTCACCGTGGAATTCCCACCGTCCCCTTCAATGGTGTAGCGACCGAGGCTACCCAGCCCCCGCGCTCCTAGGACGCAGTCGAGCCGGGTAGCTCAAGTGCCTTGTCGATGCCATTCCCGTTGCCTTCGGCCTCGGTTTCCCAGAGGTCGCGGAACTCAGGGCTGGTCTCGAGGAGATCTGCCAACTTGCCGGAGGCGACCACCCTGCCCTCGTCGAGCACGATGATCTGATCGGCTCGCTGCAGCGCCGGTCGTCGGTGCGAAACCACAAGAGCTGTCGACTCGGCGTGTTCGGCAAATAGCCTCTCCCACAACATCTTTTCTGTATCGACATCGAGGGCACTCGACAGGTCGTCGAACACCAACAGTTCTGGGTCACGAACGAACATGCGGGCCGCCGCGGTGCGCTGCACCTGGCCGCCCGACAACCGCATACCCAACGGACCGACCATTGTCTCCAGGCCCTGCGTCATGCTGTCGACATCACGGTCAAGTGCCGCCGACCGGATAGCTTCGTCCAGCTGCGCATCGCTCTCGTCCCGGCCCAGCAGCAGATTCTCTCGCAATGACATCGAGAACAGCTTTGGCACCTGCGGGGTGTATGCCGACCGAGGAGGCACAAAGAAGTCATCGAGATCATCGATGACCTCACCATTCCAGCTGACGGTGCCCTCATCGAGCGCGACGAGACCAAGAATCGTTCGCAGCAGAGTTGTCTTCCCCGAGCCGATCTTGCCGGTCACAACGGTGAAACTGCCCCGCTCGAGCGAGAGATCGATGGCTTCGATTCCATTGTCTGTACCCGGATAATGGAAGCTGAGCCCCTTCACTTGGAGCTGCTCCAACCTGGCATCATGCGCCGGCGTTATGAAGTCGGGCATGTCTCCGGTGAGGTGGAGCTCGCGCTTCTGCACCAGCAGGTCAGGATCGTCAGCGTGCAGTAGATCGAACATCCGCTCGAACGACACTCCCGCCTGCTTGAAGCGGGCGATAAATGCCCCAATGAACCAGCCGGCGTCGGTGACGTAGTCGAGGAAGAAGACAAACAAGGCAAACTCGCCAATGGTGAGTCCGCCCTCACGACCAATGTTGCCGGACGCCAGAATCAGGATGAGCCCGGTACCGATGCTGAGCGTGTTCCAGAAGACCGACTCCAGGATTGCGGTCAGCACCTTGTCACGGACCATCATCTTGCGTCGCTCATGGTTGAGCTTCTTGAAGTGGTCGATCATTGGCTGTTCGACGCCAGCGACCTTGATGGTCTGTACTGCGCCGAACATCTCTCCCAGCGCACCGGTAATCTGCTCTGTCGCCTGCCGGGCCGCGTTGCGGTAGCGGCGGATGCGCGTGCCGGTCCGTTCCGCAACAACCACCATGAACAGCAGAGGAGCGAACACCAACAGCGTCATCTGAGCATCAATCGATGTGAGCACCGATGCGGCAATGATCCCAAACAGCATCGTGCCGATGAGGTCGACCGTCATGCTGGTCGCCTCTTCGACGTGTTCGACGTCTTCGCGGAAGCGACTGATGATCTCTCCCGATGCCTCTCGCACCGACTGGGCGCCCGGCATGTCGAAGATCCGCTCCAGCATGTTGCGCCGCAGCGTTGAGCTGACCCGGAACATGAAGTTCACGTCGTTCCACATGGCGACAAACATGATGGCAAGGCGCGCAGCTCCGTAGCCGAGCAGCATCGCGATCAGCGTTGCTGGGTTGAACCCCACAGTGCCGATCTCGTCGAAGAACCGCTGGGTGATCAAAGCCGGAATCACCGGCAGGATCCAGATCAGCGTCCACAGCACCACGTTGGCTGCATACCAACCTGGGGCGGCCTTGATGAGTTGTCGCATTAGGCGTAGAACTGGCAATGATGATCTACGTGTTGTCATGCCAGCACCTCCTCCATGCCGGTTACCAACAGTTGTGACAACCGGGAGTCGAGATCGTCGGCAAGAGTCTGGCGCTCGCCGTACTCGATGACTTCACCGTCTTCGAGTATCAGAATGTCGTCTGCTCGAGTCACCGTCGCCAGCCGGTGGGCAATGATGATCCCCGTCCGATCCCGGAGCAGCCGATCGACAGCCCGTTCGATGAGCTTCTCCGTCGCCGGGTCGAGCCGTGACGATGCCTCGTCAAGAATGACCAGGCCTGGGTCCTCGAGGAAGATTCGGGTGAAGGCGAGCAACTGCGCTTGGCCAGCGGACAGGCCAGCACCACCGGCTCCGAGTCTGGTGTCGAGCCCATCAGGCATCGTGGCCAACCAGCCGTCAAGACCGAGATCTTCGAGCACCTCGTACAGGCTGCTATCGGGAATCGACTCGTCGAAGAACGTTAGGTTGTCGCGGATGGTGGCCCGGAACAACTGAACGTCTTGGGTGACCATGCCGACGCGGCGGCGCAGACTGTGGATCTCCGCACCGCTGATCTCGACGCCACCGAGCACCACTCGTCCTTCGAGCGGGTCGTAGAGCCTTGTCAGCAACCGAGCCATCGTCGTCTTGCCGGACCCCGACCGACCAAGCACACCGAGCACGTGGCCAGCTTCGAGATCAAGCGAAACATGGTCGAGCACAACCTCTTTGTCATAGCCAAAGACCACATCATCGAGCTCAACGCTCAATGCACCCTCTGGAACAGGGTCGGTGCCGGTCGTATCAAGTTGGGAAGTGCGATCGAACAAACCCTGGACCCGAGAGATACCAGCAGCGGCCTTCTGGAAACGTTCCATCTGCTCGCGGATCTGCTCCATCGGGCGCCGCGACATCTCGGTATACGAGAAGATCAGATAGACAGATCCCAGGGTCAGGGTGCCGTCGTTGAAGAAGACGGAGCCGAGCCAGAACACCAGGACGGTGCCGATGAGATAGTTCGCAATGCTGGTCCCCCACAGCGAGGCGAATCCGATCCGACCCATGATCTGATCCGGCAACCAGTCGCGCAGGATCTGGGTGAACCGGCGCAGCATGTAGCCAACCCCGCCGTTGCCGCGGATGTCTTCGGTGCCACCGAGCTGCTCACCGATGAGACCCATCAATTCTGCGGACCGGGCCCGCACCTGCTTCCACAGCGGAACGGCCCAGGCCTGGATTCGCATCATGACCGCAAGAGCAATGATGAAGAAGACGGTGATCCCGAGACCGACCCAGACGTTCTCGAGCCACAACATCACCATCACTCCGACCATGAGAATCGAGTTGCCGAGCACCCTGATGGCGAAAGCGGAGAAGAAATCGGCTTGTGCCGTGACATCACCGTCGATTCGTTCGATCATCTCGCCTGGGGTGTGCTCTTTGTGGAATCCCATGTCGAGGTCGAGCACATGCGTCGTCAGATCAGCCCGCATCTCGTTGGTTGCCGTCCACCCAACCTGTTCCGCAAAGTAGGTGGCGATGACGCTGAAGAGTTGCTGCAGCACCGCTATCACCATGAACCAGATGGCGAGAGGTATCAACTC
Organism: Acidimicrobiia bacterium; assembly: GCA_033791245.1. Classification (GTDB taxonomy): domain Bacteria; phylum Actinomycetota; class Acidimicrobiia; order Spongiisociales; family UBA5794; genus JAAETI01. The sequence goes on from JASJHC010000257.1 coordinate 9,520, forward strand.
GCTCGATGGTGAACCATCGATGGCGCGGTCGAGGAAGGCGCGGACCAACTGCGGTCCGATCAACATCAGACCGATTCCGCTGAACATGGTGATGGTCAGCACGGCAACGCGCAGCTTCTGACGGCGCAGGTAGTCGTAGAGCAGTCTTATGTAGGAGCGGACCGGAATCATGAGATGCCTTTGCGGTGGTGAGACTTCAGCTGGCGGCTGGGTCTCGGGCGTGCGTGTCGAAAGATCGGCGGTTGGGCCGTGAGCCGGGCGCCGGGCACTGGTTCAGCAAGATCTTCCTTGGAAGACCCGATGGCGTTATGCCGCGAGGCGAACCTTGCTCGCGGCGCTGGTGGGAAATAGCCGATGCATCAAGCGCTCTTTTCTTTCGACCGTGTCCGGTCGCACATACGAACGGCCGCACACGCACTGATATATTGCGTCCACGGCCAAGAGGAATGATCGCAGGGGCGCCGAGGAGTGTCAAGGTTGGGGCGGGATAAGAGAAAAGCGAATCGGCGTAGCTCCAAATAGAGCTCGCCGACAAGCTGGG